>JAGWZD010000020.1 GCA_018968995.1 Bdellovibrionales bacterium | reverse complement strand
GGGGCTGCCCGGAACTATTGCGATGTTTTACACAGAACTGATTCGTGGAACCCCGCTGTTGATTCAGCTCTTTTTCATTTTCTATGGATTGCCCAACCTAGGGATCAAGCTTTCCCCTTTCACAGCAGCGATCCTTGGGCTCGGGCTTAACTATGGAGCCTATGAGGCTGAAGTTTATCGAGCAGGGCTTCTGTCGGTGCCCAAAAGTCAGATGGATGCAGCTCTGTCTTTGGGAATGACGCGCTGGCAGGCGCTGACTCATGTGGTGATTCCCCAAGCCACTCGAGTGGCACTTCCTCCTATGACTAACGATTTTATTTCTCTACTAAAAGATTCTTCACTAGTGTCGGTGATTACCATGGTGGAGCTCACCAAGGTTTACGGACAGCTTGCGTCCACCTATTACGATTATCTCGGAATTGGAATTCTTACGGCCGGAATGTACTTTATCATTGGTCTACCATTTGTCAGGCTGTCGAGATCTCTCGAGAAAAGGTTCGCTCGTGGAAGACCGGGAGTTATTTAAGCAAAACTAGGGAGAAAGGCGCACTCGCGTCCACGGCCCAGGTTTTCCGGTCTTTGATAGGGTTCGAGTGTATTCAAATCGGTCGTGAAGCCGGAATTCTCCTTCAATCCAGAATTCCAGTCTTTCAGGAACCAGCAAAAATCCTCCCCAGTGATCTGGAAGGGCAACCTTTTTTCCAGAAAACAACTGTTCATAGTGGCGAAGCCGGTGAATCAAGGCGTCACGGTTTGCAATGGCAGAGCTTTGCTTGGATGCCCAAGCTCCCAGTTGACTCATTCGGGGTCTGGTTTGGAAATATTTTGCTACAGCCGAGCGAGTCATAGGACGGACTATGCCTTCGACTCGGATTTGTCGGTTCAGTTTCTTGGAGTGAAAAACCAAAGCTGCGCGCGGGTTGCTGCGCAGCTCACGACCCTTTCGGCTATCGAGATTCGTAAAGATTCGAAATCCGGCAGGAGAAACACCCTTGTACAAAACCACACGAGCCGAGGGAAACCCCCTGAGTGTTGCCGTTGCGAGAGTCATCGCTTCCGGCTGGTCCTCGCCTGACTTTACAAATAGCGAAAACCACTTCTTAAATTCCGTGAGCGGGTTCCTATGAAGGTCTCGAAGATCAACAGGTAATCCAATCGACGGTATTGCCATGCTTCACTCCTATAACGAAACGCCTCTTGGCTCCAAGGCGACTTTCTGTGTAAAGAAAGTCCCATGGCATTGACCTACTCTGCAATTCCCACAGAAAAAGAATTAGGATCCCAGGCACCTTATTTTTCTCTTCTTGGCGTAGACGGAAAGACTCATATGCTTAGTGACTACGCGTCAAAGAAGGCGTTGGTAGTCATTTTTATGTGTAACCACTGTCCCTATGTGATTGCCGTTCAGGATCGGATTAATCAGCTCGCGCAAGACTACATGCAAAGGGGGGTATCCGTGGTGGGGATCAACTCCAACGATACGCTTAAGTATCCAGCGGATAACTTTGAAGCGATGAAGATGCGGTCAAAAGAAAAGGGATTTCTATTCGATTATTTGATCGATGAAACTCAAGATATTGCTCGGGCCTATGGCGCAGTTTGCACCCCTGATCCCTTTGTCTTTGAAAACGTGGGGGGAAAGTTTCTTTTACGTTACCATGGAAGGATCGACGACAGCTGGAAGGATCCATCAGCCGTTACCCGTCGCGACCTAGCGCTAGCTCTTGATGATATTTTGTTGGGCCGGTTACCGAGCGGGCCTCAGGTGCCAACGATGGGCTGCAGTATCAAATGGCGGTGATATCCGATTCCTCGAGAGTTACTCGAGCAAAAGAGTGAGTGTCGATATATTCGCAGACCTTTGTTGAAAACGTAGGAATACTCGACTCTCTCCAGTTGTTTGGTATGACGGCAGCAAAGCCAATCACGCATTTCTCAGGGTCGTCGAACTCGTCGATTTCTAAAGCACTGACATTAAATTGTTTGCGGAGGTCCTCGCAGAGCTCGGCGAGCAGCCGCCTCTTCTCGGAGGCGTTAGTATTATTGAAAAAATCCATGGTAATTCGTGTGGCAGCGATCCGCATAAAAGAAAGTGTATCTACTCAGGACGATTGCTTCAAATGATCACAGAACCGCCTGTAGTCACAAAAATGGCGTTTGCGATTCAGTCGTTGTTGCCAAGGTCTGGCGCGATATACTGAAACTGCACTGGGAGATACCATGTCCTCAAGAAATCTGAAACAACATCGGACTCGGATCTATAGACTAATTAGTTTGTTCTATCTTTTATTTCCAATTAGCTTTTTGCCGGTTGCTGTTTTTCTTTTAGATATTCCGCGCGAGCAGATTGCTAATGCGTCCACAAGTCGCGCCTATCTTTCGATTTCTTTTTTGGCAATATTCACGGGATATGGACTGTGGGCAATGCGCCGCTGGGCTTGGTATGTGTTGCACCTGACTCAGTCCATGGTGGTGCTTTTATCACTTTACCTCTCTCACAGGTTTGGTCAGACAAATTACCCCATTGTTGCTTTTTTGGTTATCTGTGTCGTCGCTTGGTTAGTTTATCGCAGGATCTCGCGCGAGCTTCGAGTTCCGTATTTTATGCCGCAGATTGCCTGGTGGGAGAGTAACCCTAAGTTCAGGACGGCCATTCCGGCACAGGTAGTCCGCACGGGTGGAAAAGTGCTTCAAGCGGATATTATGGATCTCTCGCTGGCTGGGTGCTTTCTGAAGTGTAAGCCGGAATTTCAGGAGAACGAGACAGTAGAAGTTCAGTGTCGACTCTTCGAACGAGAATGGAAGGCTCGAGGGGTCGTTTTGTGGAACACATTTGGCGCTGTGACTCATCCACGAGGAATAGGGGTTAAGTTCAGCGGCCTTGATCGAGGCTCTCGTCGGGTTTTGAAGGCAGCGACCATCAAGCTTTCAAAGATTTCGGAGCTCAACCGCACACGCCGATTTTTGATTAGCACTGAGGACTACAACCGCGCCTTAATGAAACTCAAGTCTCCACTGCCCGGGGGAGATGGATCGTGATGGACCTTCGTCCGGCCATGATTTCAGCCCTGGAGCTGGCGCGCGAGGCCCGAGCTTTAGATGAAGTTCCAGTGGGAGCTGTTGTCGTGGATCTGAAGTCCGGCCAGATTTTGGGCCGAGGGTTTAATCGGCGCGAGTCAGAACAAGATCCATTGGGGCATGCTGAGGTTGAGGCGCTGAGAGATGCTGCTCGCACGATCGGTTCATGGCGGTTGATTGATTGCGCGCTTGTAGTGACTCTTGAGCCCTGTCCGATGTGCCTGGCGGCTGCTCAGCAGGCGAGGGTGGCGAGGGTGGTTTACTCGGCGGAAGACCCCAAGGGGGGAGCTATTTCTCTGGGATATCGATTAAATGAAGATCCCAGGACAAACCACCGATTCTTGGTCGATCGGCTTATCGTGATGGAGTGTTCCGAGCTGCTCACTGATTTTTTCAAGAAAAAGCGCCAAAAGCCTCTTTGATTCGTTTGAGGGGGATTCTGTGGTAAGTGGGCGATTAGCGTGGCGTATTCATTGAGAAGAGCTTTCGAGTCAGCGTTTCTGGTGATCAGTCTCCTGGCAGCAGGAATCTTTATTCAGCACTCCCTCAAAGCTAACGCCCGAGAACAAGTCTCAATCTCGAGGCGGATCGATCTTGCAGTAAAAATAGTTGCTCATTCGGATTCTCGTGGTCCGGCTTTGAGCATTTTTGAAACAAAAGCGCTGATGGAGTCCCTGAATAAAGTTTGGTCCCAGTGTAACATTCGGTTCAAACTTGAAGATTACCTTGTGACTACTGACGATCGTGAAGTGCTCACAAAGTCGCCTCAAAGCATGTCCGACTTACCATTGATTCGAGCCGCTTTTGACCCAGGTAATCGCTTTTTGGTGGTGGTGACCGGAGACTGGGGGAAAAACGGAGACATTGCCAGGCAGGGTGCCGACGCTTGGACCACGATGCCGGGCAATCCGCCCTACGGAGTAGTGTTGGACCGGACCGTTTCACACAATTCAAACATCGTTGCTCACGAGCTGGGGCATTACTTGGGACTTTTCCATCATCAGGACGCCATGAATTTATTGAGCCCCGTAGTGTCTGTCTCTAGTCGAAAACTGAGTGCCGATCAGTGCTTTCGGGCTCGCGCCGCTGCGCAAAACAACTGGCAGAAAATGATCCGCCCCTGATTTCTCTTGGGTGAAGTGGTTCTTGGTGTAGACTTTTGCCGTATGGCACTAAAACTACATTTTGCTAGCTTATCTCTCGGGGCCGCTGTCGACCAGCAAACCGGAACTCTTTCGGTATTTGAGCTTGTAGAGGAAATTCGAGCGCCGCAGGTACCCTTGCAGTTACAGTCCTTGGTTATCTCTCTGTCTCTGGAGAAAACCGACCCGCAGCCGGCCCAGGGTAAGGTGTTGATTCATATTCTAACACCAGATGGTAAGCAGAATCTTCTAGGCCAGGGAGAGCTTAACGTTCCGTCTGAACAAAAAAGAATGAAAGCTGTCTTTCGGTTTGGGGGGTTTCCTATTTATCACTTTGGAGCACACCGCTTTGTCATTTCCTGGGTGAATCTCTCTGGAGTGAAGCAGGGCGAGGCGATTCTTGATTTTGAGGCCGTTCAGGTAACCCAAGTCGCACAGGGTGTTGGCCCTGCTCCTGGCGACAAGCCGCCGTTGGCTCACTAGATGGCTGCATCGTATACGTTTCGAGACACTCTCCTGGCTTTAAGGCAACGCAAGATGGTCGCCTTGCTGCTTTTGGGAATGTCTTCTGGACTTCCTTTTGCTCTCACGCTCGGAACACTTCAGGCCTGGATGAAAGATTTTTCAATCGATCTGAAGACCATAGGGTTGTTTGCGTTTTTACGGCTACCGTTTTCGGTGAAGTTTCTTTGGGCACCACTCATGGATCGCTTCACTCTCCCACTTTTAGATCGTCGCAGGGGATGGACACTCATTACTCAGCTTTTGGTTGCCTTGTGCTTGGTCGGAATGGCCATGACAAATCCGGCAACTCAAATACAGCAGCTATTGATTTTCACTCTGCTGGTGAACTTATTTTCGGCGAGTCAAGATATCGTCCTGGACGCCTATCGGAGAGAGGTCCTTGAAGAACACGAGCTAGGACTCGGCGTGGGTATCTTTGTTAATGGATACCTTGTGGCATTTCGTTACATTTCAGGAGCGCTCGCACTTCTTTTGCCAGGGTGGTTGGGGGTGAGTTGGGGACAAGTTTACCTATTCATGGCCCTTTTGATGGTTCTTTTTGCGCTAGCCACGATCGCTGCACCTCCTCTTGATGAAACGAAGCAGGCTCAGGCGCCAAAATCTCTGACGGAAGCCTTTGTGGGGCCCATTCGCGAATACTTCTCGCGCCCTGAGGCCTTCACTGTGTTAGCGTTTATTATTCTCTACAAAGTGGGGGACTCCATGGCTAGCACGATGACTCTTCCGTTTATTCTAGGGAGTGGCTTCAGTCGAGAAGAGTATGTAGCTATCGTTAAGGTCTGGGGTCCCATAGCGACATTTGTAGGAGCCTTGGTGGGTGGACATTATGTTCTTAAGTGGGGAATTCAGAGGTCCCTCTGGGCCATGGGGTTTTTGCAGGCCGCATCAACAGCGTTGTTTGCGACCATCACTTGGGCGGGTAAAAATAATTGGGTCTTAGCCGGAGTGGTGGGATTTGAGAACTTGACTGCACAAATGGGCACCGCAGCCTATGCGTCCTACATGGGATCCATCACTAATGTAAGGTTTACGGCAACGCAGTACGCGCTGCTTTCTAGTCTGATGGCCGTGCCGGGGGTTTTGTTTTCGTCTCGTACTGGTGAGATTGCAGGATCCATTGGCTGGAATAATTTTTTCTTTTTGTGCGCTTTTCTTGCGATTCCTGGAATGTTTTTAATACCGCTGATGAGTTCGACTGCCCCAATTACGGGTTGGAAAAATTGGTGCAGACGTCTTGTAATCTTGGCAACGGTCTGCGCTGGAATTTACGCATTGGGGGCCAGTGCTTGGGATATTGGTCAACTTTTTGTAAAAAAATAAGAATTTAAAAAAGCTAAATGGGCGCAGGCTGGGGAATACCTTGTACTCCGAGGGCTCGATCAAAGTGTTTGAAGCTTTCTAGGCTGTCATCCAGAATTTTTCGGCCAGGGCACAAAATCGGTTCATTCGGAAACTCTTCAAGATCGCCCCGAAGAAGGGCCGGCCTGCATTTTTCGGCGATCTCATCCAGCACGGTCTTAAATTGTTTTTTGTCCCGCTCTTCTGTGAGCTCAATCTCGGCAATCCCCTCGGGAATATAGCGATAAAATGATGGAACTTCCGCAGACCAAAGAATGGGCGGCGAGTAAATGGCCTTAAGCTGTGGCTGAGAGTGTCCCCGTTTTCGATGGGCGACGCTAGTGTTCAGATCAACAATTTCTCCGGTGGTCGTGGCAGCCCAGAAGTGCAGGCTCTTGCCCCAGCACCCCGCCCAAATGGCTTGCTGGTTTTCCAGGATCTCTACCCAGGCAGCAGGTCCGTAAAAAATCTGGGCCGTGATGCCGTGATTTTTCAGGGCCTCGACTGTGGCTGCGGCCACCATCAGCGGAACCTCCGCGCGATCACCCGCAACTCGGTCCACGACCTTAGTGACCACGCGAGACACATTTGCGATCACAGGTAGTGGTGTACTCAAGCGATCAGCTCCATGCCGCGTCTGATCATTTTCTCTACTTCAGGGTTGGACCTGGCAATCTCTGCAAGGCGGGCCAAAAGCGGAGCTCTCCAATGGGCAGCAAGCTTCCATAGCTGTTCAAGCTCAAGAAGCTCAAGGCGGAGTAGCCAATCTTGAGGATGGCTTACCTCTAGCTCTTTAAACACTCCAGATAGCTGCGTGACACTATCTTCGCGT
Source organism: Bdellovibrionales bacterium (assembly GCA_018968995.1). GTDB lineage: Bacteria > Bdellovibrionota > UBA1018 > UBA1018 > UBA1018 > CAIOHW01. The sequence goes on along the minus strand of JAGWZD010000020.1, from coordinate 8,233 downwards.
TGTCCGCGGTCTCGAACTTTTCGAACGATTTCATACAGCTTGTTCAGCCCAAGATTGTCATCGGTTAAGTTGGTCTTTTGAAACCCTTTTCGTCGAGGTGATTCCTCGGTAGTGATTAAGTAGCGCCCCATATCCGGAGGACCTCCGAAAACGGAGTCTACAGTTGAACCACAGGCCATGTCGAAGACTCCCCAGTCGGGTTGGAAGAGGACTCGGTCATTTAGTTTAACGGTGCAGCCTTCCCAGCGGATGATCACCACTCTTCCATCTCGCCGAACGTTACCGATGATTTTACCTTGTACTCGCACATTAGATTCAAATTGAACCTCTGTTATTCCGGAAAGATCCGCATCAGAGAGAGAGGCCGGGCTCCTGAGTGAGCCGTTCCAAACAATCTGGCCGATCGGAGTACCAAACCCATGTGAATGAGCTCTGGTGCCTTGATCTTCAATTTCTGCCCCTTTATAGGCGAGCTGGCAGGGGCCGTCGTACCGCAGGTAGGCTGCATTTCCGAGCGAGTCTGAAATCGTTTCAATCAATTTGCCGCCAACCTGGAGTCCAGTGTCTAGTTCAGTTGTGGTGACGGTGTTTGATTTGATGGCTTTTCTTAAAGACTCCATGCCGCCGATCCGAAAGCCCATCGTTTCAGAAAACTCATCAAGAATACGAGATAGGGTTGAAAAGTTCGGAGTGACGAACAGCTGTGGTTGCGGTCGCGTGATGTCGTAAGGAACATTGACACAACCCACAGTAAGTGGAATTTTTGCCACGCTTGGGCTTAGGAAATTATAGCTTTCTCCGACAGAAGATAGCAGCCCAGCGCCATAAATTTTCGGCGACTCCAAGGGGCCAATGAGGCCATACTCCACAGTCCACCAATTCATCCGCGCCAATAGCGTGGCCTCGCTAGCATAAGTTTGCTCAGCTAGGGCCGCATTGAGGCGACTTTGTGCCGCCTCAATTTCCTGGCCAGTCGATTGAGGGTTTTCTTTTACTTCAGAAAGATTTCGGATCGCTTGATAGACGGCTAGGTCTTGGCTCGAGTAGATGGCTTTTCTCGAGACCTCTCCATAATGACGAAGGTAAGTCGCATACTCGGGGTCCGAAAGGATTGGCGCGTGACCGGCCGCCTCATGGACAATGTCTGGGGCGGGAGTGTATGCCAGATTTTCGAGCTTTCTCATGTCGCAGGCAATCGGTAGGACTCCGAGCGATTGAAACTCCATAAAAGCAGAAGGGGGGATAAAGCCGCTCACGGCCACCGCCCTCCATCCAAACCTCTTCAGACACTCATCCATTTCTGAAATGAGTGGTATTCGGTCACTGGAGATGCCCGTTTCCTTTAGGCCATCGAGATATTTTCGGTGAGCGTGCTGAACAAAAAAGGCCCTTGAGATGCGCATAATAAATCGCCATGAAGCGTGATCAATCGCAGTGTACATCGATGGATCCTGCTCGACGATATAGGATGCTAAATGTTCAGGGATTCGCTCGGTAATCGGTCGAATGGAGCCTTTCATGATGGGAGAAAAGATATCCCAAGGGCTCTTGCCTTGCCACAGGGCAGTTGGTTAACTCAAGGGAGTGAAAAATCACGAAAACTCCTCTCAGTATCGCAAAGAGCGTGAGCCGGAATGGTCGGGTCCCATGTGGAAGCACCCGTTTTTTCTGTACGTGATACTGACTCTGGGACTTTTCCTGTTTCTGCTCATCATGGGTTGGATTGCCTGGAGTCAGGGTTGGATTCCTCAGCGCTAAAGGCGCTTTGGGCGGTATTCCGATCAATGCGCGTTCTGGCAGGCATTTTCCTTAACATTTTCAGAACTTTAAAAGTTTGTTAATCCGTCGAAATTCCGGCCCCTGGGCTTATGATGGGAAGGATGGATCGGTCCCAGCATCAGCAGTTCCTGGTTGAGGTAGGAAAAGTCCTTTTTCGGACCCCGAGCGATGCAGAACTCTGGGGACATCTGCTTCCATTAGTGAACGGGTTTTTTCAGGGATGGAGCGCCCATTCCCCGTGTAAGGGCGGGTCGGAAGTCCCATCTCTTTTCGCAGACGCTTCCGGAGTGAGAGAGCTCTCGGATTCAGAGTCTTCTCACCTTTTCGGGGCGATGGCGGTTTCGGGTCAGCGGAGTCCCTGGGTTGTCACCGATTGGCGAAGTCTTGAAATGAATCCTCGAGCGACGACAAACGGACTACTGGTGCTTCCCCTGTCCTTCCAGGATCAAGCCCTGGGAACACTAGCGATTGGTGCCACGCCAAAAGCGTTCGATGATGCAGACCTGTTCACCGCCCGCGCGCTTTCAGAGTCGATTTCTTTTGTTCTCCACCATCGGCAGCTGAATCGCCGCCTCATGGACGTACAAAAGTCGAAAGAAACTCTTTTTTCGATGATTGCGCATGAAATTCGAGTGCCGCTGACTTCTTTAAGGCTATTAATGGAGTTTTTAAGTCAGAGCTTAAAAAGCCCCCAGCAGGGCGCTGTGTCTCCTGATCGAATTTTCGAAATTATTCGTAACGCGCAGATTCAGGTCGATCAATCCACGGCTCTTCTTGATGAGATGGTGGCCTTTTCAAGGATTGAAAGTGACAACTTTCGGGTTCGATTCGATCCCATTAATTTAGCCGTGATCGTTTCAGAGGCGATGTCCATTCTTCAGCCTGAGCTCGACCGCGCGGGCATTCTTCTCGAAACCCTCTGTCCTCCTGCCGCACTGATTCGGGGCGAGGCTGTTCGAATTCGACAAGTCTTATTGAATCTCGTGAACAACGCCATGAAGTACTCCTGTCAGAATCAGATTCGAATCGAAGTGGAACAGGCAGCCCATTTTTTTCGGGTCCGTGTCATCGACTACGGCAAGGGAATACCACCTAAGCTACACCAACAGGTATTTGATTGCTTCGATCGTGGCTCCGAACCCTGCGATGGTCGAGGTCTTGGCTTAGGGCTGTATATCAGCCGAAAAATTATCAAGGCCCACGGCGGGCGGATTTGGATTGAAAATCTGGAACCCGTCGGCTGTGCATTTGTGTTCGACCTGCCCATAGGATGAGCCGCTCGCCTTAAAAAAATCCGGAAAACCGTCGTTTTTGCAGATCTTTTTTGGGCTATCCTGACTCTCAAACCAGCAAGTTCTGATGAACGGGGTGTTACGGTGCGAGACAGAGCGAGAAAGATCGGCTACCTGAAAAGAGTCGGTCTCAAAATTAGCCGAGATCTGCACGAGAGAGATAAGAGTGTGGATGCGCTCGCTCTTGAGATTGGAATGGCCCGCTCAACATTGAGAGAAATCATCGCCGGCCGCAGTAATCCTCGTCTTTTAAGCCTAGACGCCATTGCTCAGGGCCTGGGCTACAGGAAGCTATCGGATTTTCTCTCGGATCTCTGATCCTAAGACTCCTCATCATGAAAGAGGTTGTACCGTGAATACGGGGCGGGCGGCTGTGATTTTTATGGCTGGCCAGGTTGGACTCGAACCAACGACCGATCGGTTAACAGCCGATTGCTCTACCGACTGAGCTACTGGCCAACACAGGCCTCCACGATTAACCTTAAAACCTAGGGCTTGTCTAGAGCCGGGTTGAAGAAGTCAGAATTTTGTCTCCTTTCCTGGACACAGACGTGAGTTATACTCAAGGCTCTTGGAGAGGGCATGAAGCATAAACGGCGCAATTTCCTGATCAATCCGCGATTTCAGTTCCGCTTCGCATTTGTCATGTGCAGCTGGGTGATCGGCTTGAGTTTGGCCTTTCCATTGGTACTTACAGAGGCCTTCAATGTTATCACCGATCTGCGTATTAGCGATCCGCGAGGCCCAGAGGTTGAACAGGTTCTCCGTGCGCAGAAAGACATGATGCGAGCTCTGCTGGCCTTCGAGGTCGGGTTTGTTCTGGTGATTTTCGTTTTAGCGGTCTTCTTGTCACATCGAATTGCGGGTCCATTGTATAAACTCAACATGTATTTACGTGAGGCAGCGCGCACCGGAAAGTTGAAACCCCATCTTCAGTTTCGTTCTGGGGATCATTTTCAAGAACTTGCCGAAAGCTACAATGCAATGGTAGCCGCAGTTCAGAATGAGCGTCCCACGCAAGAACCTGGAACTCAGAAGTCCGAAGCGCGGATTTGATCATGTATCGGGTCCTATGCGTTTGAGATTTAGACCCCATCATTTCTTATGTGCTCTTGGATTTCAGGGAAAAGGCTATTCACCGTCGTTCATCAGTAATTTTTCTAAAATTGTTCAGGCGCTCAATAATAAAGAGGGCGATCAGGTGGTCATCGAAGTTGTCGCTGAGACGGACTCCATCTGTGAGCCCTGCCCAAACCGCAGAGATACGAAGTGTACGACGGAAGAAAAGATTCGTTTATTGGACCAGAGACACCAGAAACTCTTGGGTATTGAAGTTGGACAAAATCTTCAGTGGGGTCAGGCCAAAGACCTGATGGCCTCTCGTGTAGAAATCGAAAGCTTTCGTGACGCCTGTAAAACCTGTTCTTGGCTCGCATTAGGGGTTTGCGAAAAGGCACTGCTGAGGTTGAAAAATCAACTTCAGCAAAAATCAGGGGCCTGCGTTTTTATTTTCGCGACATGGATGGTCTTTTCGGGCGGACCACTTGCCTGGGGAAAGCCTCAAGCGACCAGCAGGGCCATGCGCGAAAGACATCCCGCTCAAGTTGTTAGGCCTGCCTTGAATCTCAAGAAGGATCCGAACGCCCGCGAACTCCGCGCTTTAGGTGCGCCTGGCCGGTGGGGGAGTGTCGATAGTTCGGGCCTGTACTATGATCATGCTCAGGCGTTGCTCGCTATTCGAGCCCAATCAGAGGCAGAGAAATCGGTCCTCAAGCGTCAGTGGGTAAAGGCTGAAAAAAAAGCTCAAGAGGCGCGGCGCTACTGGTTGGCAATTGTTGAGCATTGTTCGAGTTCTCCGTGGAATAAAAAAATTCCTGAGCAAATGGGGAAAGTTGATCTCATTTTTGCGCAAGTGCATTTTGCTAAAAAGAGATTTAAGCAAGCTCGAGAGAGCTTTGAGCGAGCCTGGGACCGCCTTCCATTCTCAGTTCTCAGCACGTCACAGATTTCAAATTACTTTGAGAGCTGCCAAAAAAAATCTCCCGATTTCTGGATCGCCACTGAGGATAACCCCTGCGCTGCCTGGGCCAGACGATTAGTTTTAGCGTTTGTAAAACAGTCGCCCGAGCGCGCCGAGTTGGCTCAAAAATGGAAGCCGCTTGTGGATTATGTTGTTGAAAACCCGGGGTCAGTGGCGGCCCCGCGAGTTCAGCAGGCCTACCGTCAAGGCGACGAGGATGTCACGGCATGGGAGGCGATAGTGCCCCTACTCCGAGATCGCCGACTTCGTCAAATACGCCAGCCTTTGCGCGATTTTTTGGAAAAGTTTCCGCGCTCGGCCTTGAGGCAGAAGGCTCGATATTGGCTAGGGGCCTCTCAAATTGAGGACGGAGAAATTCCAGAGGATATTCGCCCCCTGTTTGAGACCATCGCAAGAGAGAGTCCCCTTAGTTTTTATGGACTGCTCGCCGCTCAGCAGCTGGGAAAAACTCCTGAAGACTTTCTGGTCACCGACGCTCCAGAGTCAAAGGGTTTTGACTTAAGGCTTCATCCAACGGAAATGGTGGCCCTTCGAAAAGCTGAAGCCCTCCTGAACGCAAATGATCCGAATCTGGTTGAATTGGCCCAGATGGAGCTTCGAGAGCTACGACCGAAAGAGACACTAGACACTGAATTTTTGGTACATCTTGCGAATCTGAATAACAGGGCTGCCTCGCATCTCGGAGCGTTCAGTGCCGTCACAGAGTTAATTCAGCGCGGGGCCCGGGCGGCTTCAACGTCTTGGGCGGCTAAGATTGTTTTTCCGGTTGAGCGTTGGCCGCTGATTCTAGAGAACGCTAAGCGAAATAATATTGATCCGGTTTGGGTGCTGGCGCTCATGAAGCAAGAGTCTGCTTTTGACCTCGGCGCTATTTCTTCCTCTGGGGCCGTGGGCTTGATGCAGCTGATGCCAGCGACTGCGGTGGATACCGACCCAAAGATTCGTCGGGTCGAATTAGGTCAGGACGCGAACAATGTGCGAATTGGTACGTTGTACATGGCCGAAATGTTTCGGCGATTTAAAGGCAATATTGCTCTTGCAACAGCAGCTTACAACGCTGGTCCAGCCGCCGTTGAGAAGTGGATGAAAGAGTTTAACCTAAAGGATGGGGATGACGGGCTTTCTCTGGGCCTTGTGGAGTTTATTGAGTCGATTCCATTCAAAGAAACACGTGATTATGTGGGTTCCATCATTAGGAATTATTACTGGTACTCCAGGCGTCTTCCGTTAGAAACGCGCAATCTACCGCAGACATTTTCTGGACCCCAGCCACTCGGTTACTTCTGGGCGCGAAACCTGAACGCTGGCGGATCCAAGGCAGCTGAATCGAACTCTAAGTAAACGAATTCTGCCTGTTTGATTAATTCGCAAAGCGGAAATGCATAATGTCGCCATCTCGAACAATATACTCTTTGCCCTCTAGGCGTAGTGCACCAGCATCACGGACGGCTTGCTCGCTCTTATATTTCATTAAATCATCGTAGCTGTAGACATCCGCTTTGATGAATCCTTTTTCAAAATCAGTGTGAATCACTCCAGCAGCTTGGGGTGCTTTCCAGCCTTTATGAATGGTCCAGGCGCGCACTTCCATTTCGCCAGCGGTGAAGTATGTTTGAAGTCCGAGCAGTGCATATCCGGCGCGAATAACTCGATTTAGGCCGGGCTCTTCCATTCCCATCTCTGCAAGGAAAGCGACCTTTTCAGAGTCTTCAAGTTCTGCAATCTCAGACTCGATCTTTCCGCAGATCTGAACCACATGACTGCCTTCCTTCGCAGCGTGTTCCATCACTTTTTTTACAAACTCATTGGGCTCAGATTTGCCAATATCTTTGTCATCGACGTTTGCAACGTACATGACGGGCTTCGCGGTGATCAGGTGAAACTCATGGATCAGTTTCATCTCATCCTCAGAAAGCTTTAGTGATCGTACCGTATGGCCCTTCTCCAGGGTGGCCTTCACGGGCTGCAAAACCCCCAGTTGGGCCGCAGCTTTTTTGTCGCCTGTTCGGGCCATTTTCTCGATAATATTAAACCGCTTATTTACGGTTTCGAGATCGGCAAGGATTAGCTCATAGTCGATCACTGAAATATCGCGAAGGGGGTCAACCGAGCCATCCACATGCACCACGTTCGGGTCTGAAAAACACCTCACCACATGAGCAATTGCATTTGTCTCGCGGATGTGACCCAGAAATTGATTCCCTAGGCCTTCACCCTTTGATGCCCCTTTCACTAGTCCGGCAATATCCACAAAAGTCATCGTCGCAGGAACGAGCTTCTGGGGAGGGATGAATTCAGCAATTTTTGAGAGCCGTGGGTCGGGTACTTTCACAATGCCAGTGTTGGGGTCGATGGTGCAGAAAGGGTAGTTGGCTGCCTCCGCTTTGGCAGAGGTGAGCGCATTAAAGATGGTCGACTTTCCCACGTTCGGCAATCCGACAATTCCGCAGCTAAAACCCATTGGATAACTCCTAGTCTTTCCTTGAGACGTTAAACTGATTCATGGCCCGAGTAAGATCGCCTCGCAAGATCATTTCTACGGCATCGGCCACATTATCGAGGAGAGGATCTAAATCCTGGAGTTCTTGTGGACTAAACTCCTCAAGAACATGCTTTTCGGCAGAGATGCGTTTACCCGAGGGAAGCAGGGGTTGGCCGACTCCAACGCGAATGCGGTGATAGCCCCCCTTTCCGGCGCCAAAGCTTTCGTCTAGGGACTTCAGTCCATTGTGTCCACCTGGGCCGCCGCCCGTTTTAATCTTGAACGTCATCGCAGGGAGGTCGAGTTCATCATGAATAACGATAATGTCGTCTGGCGCAACCTTGTAGAAGGTTGCAATAGCGCTAACAGCGCGTCCCGAGAGATTCATGAATGTTTGAGGCTTAATGATCGCCACCTGTTCGCCATGAACCCTGGCCACAAAAAGCTCTGCTTGGTGACGATTCTGGGGTCCTTCTGCCTGCCAACGATCAATTAAGCGATCGACGGCAAGAAATCCGACATTATGCCGCGTGAGTTCATACTTTGGCCCAGGATTTCCAAGCCCGACCACCAGTTTCATATAAAGAGGCTGCTGACGCTGTCGTAATTGTGAATTCGGTGGATAGCTTCTGCAAAAAG
>JAGWZD010000344.1 GCA_018968995.1 Bdellovibrionales bacterium | reverse complement strand
GTCGAGCTCATGGCTGGTGAAACAGTCCAGAAGCGAATGGCGGACTCTGTTGCGGATCGTTTATTGATTCAAAACTCAGGGCGAATTTCGATTGATCTTCGTCTCGCCCGCCAGCTCATAGAGCTGTTGGACGCTGATTTTATCACCATCGGAGCGCTTTCAGCAGGCAGGCTCGTCCTTCAAGAGGTTATTGGGGAAAGCGCTCATTCCACATCACGACTTCAAGAGGCATTCAGTGGGTCTCCATGCCAGCTGGTACTCGGATGTGGGCGATTTCTGTCCGTAGGTGAAATAAGGAAAAACACTTTATTAAAGTCCAGCGACTGGCATGAAAGCATTCAGGTGCAGTCTTATATTGGAGTTCCCCTTGCGAGCTCATGCGATCGTCTGACAGGTGTGCTTGGAGCCCATGGTATGCGATCTAAGGTAATTCTCCATAGCGAGAGGCGCCTCTTAGAGGAAGTATCTTCTAAAATCATACGCACGGGCCTACATCATCGTATCACTCAGGACTGGGTGCTTCAGAACTTCGCGTGCATTCGAGCGATTGCAGATCATCGAAGCTGGAGACTGTGTGGGGCTTTGATTGAAGGCTCAGATCTACGTTTGTTATCACAGATTGAAGATCGTCTTCGTGAATTGCCGATTCCCATTTTGGCCGGATCGGACTCTGTGTCGAACTCCTGGTTTTTTGTTTCTTGGAATATGGAACTCAGCGAGCTGCGTCGTCATGCAGAGCGATTTGCACAGGGGATGGACAGGTGTTCAATCTCAGTCGCTCCGCTGGAAGAGCATAGCAGTAGCTCGTTGAATCTAATTCGCGCTCTTCGGGCAGGTGACGGGTCTTAGTTAAAGATAAAGATATCTTAGTGTAAAGTGAAGAACGCTTGAGTCCATCGGTCCTCTGGAGACTTGAACGGGCTGTGAGACTAAAAAGCTCATCGATACAGGTGGAATATTGAAGGCAAGACCTGTGGACCAGGAGGAAGTGACTCCATCGCGAATGCTGGAAAGCTTTCTCCAGATGCTTCCGTAGTCCACGGCCACTATGCCACGAAGCGGTTCAAAGCCGAAAAGTTCACCCACAGGAAAGCGAAGTTCACTCTTCACGCCTAAGAGGTAATTTCCTCTGAGGCGGTCATCTCCGAAAGAGTAGGCCCGGAAGATGTCGTCGCTGGAGACCAAGAACGGATTTCGAAAGTCGGTTCCATCAGTCAGATTAAACGAGGTTCCTGCGAGCCCTTGTATCGCAAGCAGGGTTCTGCCCCAGAGCTGTTCGTATTGCGCGATATCTAACCGAAGTCTTTCTGAGGCGTATGATCTGCCCGGGAAATAGTCGGTCTGAGCTTCAATAAGGAAACCAAATCCTCGGATTGGACCAGTATAAAGTTCATATTGAATCTGATCGAAGCCGAATCCAATGGAAGGTGAAAAGAGGAGTTCGGTGCCCGGATTTACTGAATTCCACGACTCGACCACTGCGCCGTCGCTAAAGTTATCTCTGCGTGCCCCGCCCATTCTCAGCGTAGCAGTGATGAATTGGTAGGCGCCGAGCGGGTATTGTAGACCTCCGAGTAATCCATACTCACGGTAGTCATAGACTCGAGCGACATCATCGTCGAAAATAGCATCTAGACGGGTCTGCCGTGTCGTATAGGCTCCTAGCGTCCATGTAGATCGACCTCGCTCACTGGTGACAAAGAGGCTGGCATTATTCACTCCGGAACCGCCCAAACTCAGTACTTCAGCAGATACGATATAGTCTCTCATGAGATCACTAACCGTTCCAGAAAGGCCGAAGATCGAGCCTGAGCTAAAAAATGCGGCGAGGTCCTCGATACGAACACCAGTTCCTTTAAAGCTTCGGTAGGACTGGATCTCGCTCCGTGGAAAGGGGTTTACTGCCAAAGCCGGGGATGGGGGGGACCAGGGGTGTCGTGGAATCACCTTAGTGTTCGAGGGTGCTTTTTCGTCGAGCCAGACGGCCTCGGGAATTCTTACTAGTCGATAGCGTCCCTTTTCTAGTCCGAGGGAATAGAGCTCGTTTGTTTTTTTACCCTGAATGACTGTGGGTTGAAGTAATTGAGTTTTCACAAAGGTAATTTTTTGAAGCCCAGTCTCTGGCCTCCAGCGATAGATCTGCTGCCCCGATCCATTGCTGCTACGCAGAAAAATCTCATGAAGCGGATCGATGCTTGTCGCTTCTAGTAAATTATCGTGGGTCAACTCAGGAGAGACAATGAGTCGGGATCGACCACTCTTCGGATCGACGAGGTAGACTCCATACAGATCGGTTCCATCGATTTGGTCTGATGAAACTAGGATTCCTTGAGGCGTCCATGAGGGATTCTTCCAGGCTGAAAAGCCCTCGGTGATCTGTCGAATCTCGCCTCCATCTTCTAGGACGTAAAGGTTCTGCCAACCCTTGCTGTTGATA
>JAGWZD010000343.1 GCA_018968995.1 Bdellovibrionales bacterium | reverse complement strand
GATGAGGAAGAATCGAGTAGCCGTGCTTATTCATCAATTCTGCGATTTCTGCATGGGAATAGCCAAAGGGCCGTTCAGCCAGAGCCTGAGCCAACGGTGCTGGCAAATTGGGATCATTAATGCCACCGGAGAGACAGCCAATCCAGCGGACCATATCTGTGTCCCGCTTGATTTCGTTCCATTTGCGTGCGGAACTGTGCGAATCCCATCGCCACCCGAACTTATGGCGGCCAGAAGGTGGTGCGCCCTCGGTTTCGGCCCGACGTCGCTTGCCACGCTGGCCATTCTGCAGAAAAACGGTCTTCGCCGCAGACCCTTGAAACTGCTCGAACAGGGACACCAGGTCCGCAGGATTCCGTTCTTGGCCTTGCAAAAAGATTGTCGCGCCTGCAACCCGAAAAGTTTTGACGATTTGAGCCCTGAAAACCTCATCCTGCGCACGAAAAATGCGATTCATGTCGTAAGTGGCCACCACATCGATTTCGCCGAGGCTAATGCGCTGTAGGAGTTCATATAAAGCCGTCGTGCGATCTTCTTCCTCAGCATTATAGGCTTCATCAATAAAGAACGACGGGTTCTCCGGGGTGTGCGCATCGGAGTTGTAGGGCACGAACTCGTAAAATGGGTTTGAGCCGTCAAATATCCCGAGCCGGGTGAAGAGATCCTTCAGGAACCGAATCTGGTCGTCAATGGTGGCCTCGTCCTTTTGCTTTTGTGAAGAGACTCGGGCCTGACCGCAAATTTTCCGCTTGGTCTTAGGAAACATCACAGGACACATCCCTGGATTCGGAATTTGGGTCGGTGGCTGTGGTGAGCAGTAGGTCTCTGAGCTTGATCCTCTCGAACGTGAGCAACGGCTTGTCGTGGTCGATAGCCACGATGACCTGGATGTCCCCCTCGGTGATACGAGGGCGTCCGCGCTTTTTGGGTTTTCCTCTGCGGTAGCGATTCACCCCTTAATAATAATGGCTCTTCTCGGTTGATGGTGGAACGCAGCGCTTCTTCGGCAGCGAAGAGATGCTGCGTTAATCGATCCAGTTGGAGCTCTGGTCCAGGTCGCTCGCTTGTAATCAAGCGAGCGAAAGAATGGGGTTCAGCGCCGTCTCAGACCTTCTTAGAATTTTAGTTACGAAGCTGAAATTTTAAGGAGAAGAGTCGGATGAACCCCATTTGGAAGAGTACCGAGAAGTTCATTCTTTTGCCAGAACTGAAGCTGCTAACGCATTGGCAGAGCGCAAAGTTCAGGACCCACTACAAATGCCGAAAGGACTCTCAGTTCGAGGTCTGCCCAAAATGCGCGACTAAAAGCTACTCCGTGCATGACCGCAGGTGGGTCACGATCCGCGATCAACCCATCCGAGGCTCCGGCATCGAGCTGCGCGTGCTCAAACGCAGGTTCAGATGCCCGGGCTGCCGTAAGGTATTCACGGAACCTCTTAACGGCGTCAGAAAGGGCTTTAAAACCACTGAACGCTTCCGACGTGGACTCAGGTGGGCAGCTGACAACTTCGCAGACATAGACCGTGCCCAGCGGGCTTATGGATGCTCAGCCGGACTGGTCTACAAAGTCTTCTATGAACAACTCGATATTAAATGGCACGAGCGTATGAATGACCCCTGGGGACGAGTGATCGGCATCGACGAGCATAGCTGGAAAAAGTGCCGCAAGAACGGCTTTACTGAGTTCGCCTCCTTGATCGTAGATTATGATCGCAATCGAATTGCCGAAGTTGTAAACGGCAAAACCGTTGAAACGATGAAGAATGCACTCAGCTACATCCCCGGCCGCGAACGAGTCGAGCAAGCCGTCATCGACATGTGTGACCCCTTTCGCAAGTTCATCTCTGAGTTCTTTCCAAACGCAATCATCGTGGCGGATAAGTTCCATGTGCTTCGCCTGATGAGCCCGCTCATCAATAAAGCTCGAATGGAAATTACGGGCGATAAAAGAAAAAACCCGGTGCGCCGACTGCTACTCAAGAACCGGAACAAACTCAAATACTACGAACGAAATGCCTTGGACCTTTGGCTCGTGGAACACCCCAAACTCAAAGAGATCTACTGGTTCAAAGAAGCTCTTCATCGCCTCTACCGAACCAGAGGATCCAGGAAGGCGGAGGAAGCCTTCATGAGGCTTACGGACTCGATGGCTCTCTCTCAGCTCAAGGAGATCAAGAAACTGAGGAAAACCCTCATGAAATGGCGCAAGGAAATTTTGAACTACTTCATCACCAGGTTGACGAATGGAAAAACTGAAGGCTACAACCGACTCGCAAAGCTCTATCAATACAGAGCTTTTGCGTTCAGGAACTTTTTTAACTACAGGCTTCGACTGCTAAATGCATGAGAGGACTGAGATTTTGGATACAGTTCCACTATCGAGTGAGTAGAACCGTAGAACCGTAGAACCGTAGAACCGTTAATGGTGGGGGGGACTTAG
>JAGWZD010000342.1 GCA_018968995.1 Bdellovibrionales bacterium | reverse complement strand
GTAATTCCTCCGCTTCCCAGTGTGGTCCAAAAAGAACCCCCAAGACCCATCTGCATTAAAAGTGCGTCGGAACGATAGAAAGAATAGTGAAGCTGAGCCCCCAGAGAGAGCGGACGGGGCGCTCGAGTCACTCCACTAGGCCGACTCAAATTCACAGTCATGATGCGCATATCCAGGTCCAGCCCAAATTGATCGCCGATCTTTTTATGAAGACCTGTCATGAAGTCGAGATCCGTGGTTTGGTCCGAGACTGAGCCTTGCTGATAAATTCTAGAATTTAGCAAAAGACCGAGCTCAACCGGACGAACCCCCAAGGGAATCGGCTGCCTTACCTCAGGAGCTTTTTCTGTGGGCTCTACTGGTGGCGTCACTGGAGCAGGAGAACTGGGCATCGCGACCGGTACCACTGTTGTAGGACTTGTTTCAGCCAGGCCAAAATAAGCGCGCCAATACTTCAAAAGCGCCTGCCTTCCCTGCTCGACACTCAGCCTGGGCGGCCGAACCAGCCTCAGCTTCTGTCCCTCATGCAATGAGCGTGGATCCTGAATGTTGTTGATCTCGGCCAGCTCTTTCCATCGCTCGCGACTACCGTAGAGAAAAATGCCGATCTCAAAAAGCGTTGGGGCCTCAGTAGTCACCACATGCTCGAGCTCAGAGGCACGAACGAGTTTTAACGTTGGGCCTGGCACAGCGAGTATCCCCATCGCCAGTACAAGAGGCAATGGCCTGATATGACGAACCCTCATGATTCCAGAAGGATAGAGCAGCTTAACGAGGAGTTCCATGACTTTCTTTGAACTAGTGTGAAGGACTAAGTATTGATACTTTCCCCCCATGAAATCGGAACAGATTGTCTTGTCGTTTGGCGACTATCACGCCGTTGTTTCTTCATTCGGGGCCTCTCTTCGGCGTTTCTGGAGAAAAACCCAGCAGGGAAATCGCGACATCTGCTGGGGGTACGAGACTCGGGCCGAAAAAAAGGGCGGGCAAGGCGATGTCTTGATTCCGTTTCCAGGCAGAATTCCGGGTGGAAAATACCGCTTTCAGGGAACGGAATACCATCTCGAACCTAATGATAAAGAGGGGCCAAATGCCATCCATGGCTTTGTTCGCTCTCAAGAGTGGGCCGCTCGCTTCAGCGAATCCGCCGCTGGATTTAGATTAAAGACTCTATCGAGCGAAATGAGTTCGAAGGGATACCCGTTCTCCCTCGACATGGGTGTCAGCTATCAGCTCAGTTCCCTAGGACTTCGATGTGAGTTCTCGGTTCAAAATATTGGAGCCACCGACGCCCCTGTGGGTGTGGGATTTCACCCCTACTTTGCCATGGCAGGCGACCGAGTGGACTCTGGAATTCTGCGCCTTCCCTCACAAGAGCAGATCGAGTTTGCACCTGGATTTCTGCCTACGGGTCGAGTGCTTCCTGTCGCAGGAACCAATCTAGACTTTCAAACTCCGCGAACAATTGGAGAGATCACCTTGAATCACTGTTTTAAAACCATGGCCCGTGACCCTGACGGTTACGCCCGCGCAAGCCTTCTGGATCCGTACGATCAGTTTGAGACCCAAATTTGGATGAACTCTTCTTTTGATTATCTTGTCGTCTACACAGGCGAGGCCCTGGGCTCTGATGCTCGTCGCGCCATTGCCATTGAACCCATGACTTGCGGCACGGATGCATTCAATCGACCCGACTGGGGTCTCACCGTGCTAAGGCCAGGTGAGTTTCTCACGGGGTCTTGGGGCGTTTCTGGCCAAACCAAACTCTGAAATCGACAGATTTCTTCATTTTTCCGTCTACAAGTTAGACAATACCCTCACCGCTCACTCGTAAAAAAAATTGTCGGGACACATTCCGTTCATCCTTTTTCAAGATTTATGATCTGGGTGAGGGTAATTTGTACGTCCGCGGTCCTCACTGAAAAAACAAACAAGGAGACCGTCAAATGAAATCGAATCTAAATAAAATGATGAAATCAGGCCTCATCGCGCTAGCAGTCATGCTTCTTCCAGCGATCGGACATGCAGGAACAGAGTCTGTTTCCTGCAAAACGGTTGTCAGTTTTTTCCAAGGACAGCCTGGCAAAGACTTCAGTGCCTCGAGTTCTGAGAATTGGCTTGAGACCGACCTGAACGCTTCCCGCGTCAAGGCCAACAGCGACTTCAAGAGGGGGCTTATTTCAGCTAAAACTTTGATGTCTATTTTAAGCGACCTCAGTTCTGTGGCCAGCCAAAGATCTCAAACAGCTAACAAAAAGGCCGGCCAAGAGGCCAGCGTTAAGGTGAAGAAGGCAGTCCAAGATCACGCCGACTACCTGTCTCGAGTGCTCAAACAGAAAATCGTGATCCCATCCCACATCATCTCTTGCTCCAACGGTGCTGTGATCTACTAATTGCGATAGCGCCACAATAGCGGCGATTTCCTGAGGGTTAAGTCCCAGG
>JAGWZD010000341.1 GCA_018968995.1 Bdellovibrionales bacterium | reverse complement strand
TCGCGTCCATGATCTCGAAGCACTCGTCTCCACATCCATTCAGGCAGACTTGCCCACTGTGCCTGCTCAGCCTCTTCGGCCACTTCTGGCCAGTCGAGGCCACTCCAGCTCTCGATGTGATCCGCGATTTTTCGAAGTATAGCGTTTACAAACTTCGAGGCAGCATCGCCTTCTTTTTTCTTCACTGCCTCGACCGTCTCAGAAACGATCCAGGCCTGCGGAACCTGAGGCTGATTGACAAGCTGATAAGCTGCGATCAGTAGCGACTTTCTGATTCCACCACTGGGCTTTTTCTTCATGGATAATTGGTCAATAATCCAATCCAAACGCCCCTTGAACCGCAGGGCGCCAGCCGTCACTTCATGAACCCAGGACCGGCTCTCCTCGGGAACATCCGAAAGAGCCTCGTCCAAGACTTTCTGATGAGAAAGCACTTGAGTCAGGACCTGCATTGCCCAACGTCGTTGCTCACCCTTTCCGCGCTGACTCTCAGCCATGACCTCACTCTACTCTAAACCCCCCAGGGTAAGAGCCAGTATACTCCAGGTTGAAGACGAACCGGTGGAGTCGGGATCGACAATAGATTGGAAATCAGTTGCGTAAGAGCAGACTGGGTAGGTGCTCCCGAGGCGCTTGAAGACTCGGAATCATCAGAGTCAGGACTAGTCAGCCAGTCTATGATTCCCTGCCTGACTCGATCTGGATAAACTACTTTAGGCTTTCCGTCGATTGCGCCAAGTTTCGCCGCCTCATCAATGGCATCCTGCAATGTTCCTAACTCATCGACCAACTTCAGAGCTTTGGCTTGAGCACCAGAAAAAATTCTTCCGTCGGCGACCCCGTCCAGTTCGGCAGCAGTGAGTTTTCTTCCCTCGCCAACTGCTGTTCTAAATTGCTGTAGAGTATCGTCGATTAATCCTTGCAGTAGTGCTCTCTCTTCCGGAGTCATCGAACGATAATCCGCTCCGGCATCTTTAAATTTGCCAGTCTTGATCGAGTATCGAGAAATTTTAGCCCACTCGTATAATTTTTCCATATTCGTGAACTGCATGATCACTCCTATGGATCCAGTAATGGTCCCCGGATTAGCAAAGACCTTCTTGCTACCAGCGGCAATATAGTACGCGCCGCTCGCCGCCACACTAGACATCGACACCACTAAAGGCTTCGAAAACTTTTTAACTGCCTCATAAATTTCCTGGGATGGTGCAACTGCACCACCGGGAGAGTTGAGACGAAGCACCACCGCTTTTATGGTTTGGTCTTCAGAAAATTTCTCCAGATTCTTGAGAACCTTCTTGGACTCCATGATCACGCCGCTGATCTCAATAACCCCCACCTTTTTCTTTCCAGTGAGCATCTTTGCGGGACCACCGCCTCCACGTCCTTGATTGTCTAGAATCAGCTTTCCACTTAGAAAAACAAAAACCAGAAAGAGGAAGCCAGAGGCGCCCAGAATCCAAAACAGGGGATTGATTCTTCTTCGACGAGCCCGTGGCGGCTCTTCAGTAGGTCTTTTTGGAACAAGAGGGGGTGGGCTACCGGGCGGCGAGTAAACAGGACGATCTTCCATTCCACAGATTTTCACCTAACCGGCACGCTCGCGCAGCAGAAAACCGAGCGTCAAAAAAAAGCCGGAGTAGACCAGCGACACCCCTGACCAGGACCGCCCATAATCAAGCAAAACGCCGTCCTGGGTAAACCCAGGACGGCGTTTTAACCTTTGACCAGTAGTATTACTGATTACTCGTCTTTCTTTCCTCCGAGAGCAGCCTGAAGCTTGTCTCCCAAGAGATCTCCCATAGAGGTCTTCTTGGAACCTTCGCCCATGTACTTCTCATAGTTGGCGCGCTCTTCCGAACGCCCGAGCTGCTTAATGGAGAGGCCGATTCGTCGATCTTTCTGTTCAATCGACAGAATCTCAGCGCGAACCTTATCGCCCACCTTCAGCACATCTGAAGGCTTCTCAATGCGATGATCTGCGATTTCGCTGACGTAAATCAATCCTTCAATGCCTTCCTCGAGTTCAACGAAAGCACCGAAATCTGTCAGCTTAGTTACAGATCCATCGATGGCTGTACCGACTTTGTAACGGGTCTTAATATTTTCCCATGGATCTCGCTCTAACTGCTTAATCCCCAGAGAAAACTTCTCACTCACCTTGTCGATTCCAAGCACCATGGCTCTGAGCTTGTCGCCCTTCTTGTACTTCTCTGAGGGATGACCAAACTTCTTGGTCCAAGCCAAATCAGAGACATGCACAAGTCCGTCGATTCCAAGTCCAATGTCCACGAAAACACCGAAGTCCGTTACGGACTTCACTTCACCTTCAACTTGGGTGCCTACTGGATGCTTGATTTCAAGCTCGTCCCAAGGGTTCGACTGAAGTTGCTTGAGTCCAAGGCTGATGCGCTTATTCTTCGAATCAACTTCGAGGACCTTA
>JAGWZD010000340.1 GCA_018968995.1 Bdellovibrionales bacterium | reverse complement strand
TGAGCGGGAGCTTCACGACCAGGAGCGTGATGTGGAGCTTGCGTCGAATAAGCTGAGGTCGCTGATGGATCAGAATTATGACTCTGAGGAACTTCGCCTTGCTCGTATGAGCGCCCGAGACTCAGAAGCCCGCCGAGACCAACTCAGGGCACAGCTGAAGGACGCAAAGCTACAGATTTCGCTTTATGAACAAAGGCTTACTGAGGCTCATGATTGGAACGAGGAACAGGCTCGAGCAGAGCTCCTGCAGTCCTATGATGAGGAGAGGAGGGTTCTTCAGCAGAAGTACTCAGGTCTTCGAAATGAGCTCGCAGTCATTCAAGGACAAATTGAGCAGCGCGCACTAAGGCGGAACGCGTTAAGTGAGGAGTGGAGCGCCTCGGAAAAGCGTATTGAGGAGATGGTTGAAAATCGAAGCCTGCTCCTTCGTCAAATGCAGGATGCCGAAGAAAAACTGCCTCGCTCGCGTCATCCTTCTTAATTGACCTTCGACCCTTGGTCAGAGCAGAATACGGCCCATGTACCGATACTCTTCGCTGGGCCTCGCTGCCGCCGTCTTTTTTGTGTCCATTTCCGGTTATGCTGCAAAAGAGCTGAACTCTTTTCAGGCAAAAACCGACCGCAAGTACCCAGAGGTTATAAAATATTTAGAGACTTTAGAGTCGAGCTTTCCGGGAACCTGCAAGCGAGTGGTGATTGGGAAATCGGATTCTGGGGTCAACATTGAGGGAATCAGGATCGGTTCTGGACCGGTAAAGGCGATGATTGTAGCTGCACACCACGGTAACGAGTATGGATCTACTGAGGTTGCTTTGGCCGCAGCGACAGAATTTTCAGCTCGTCCCATGCCGAATCATACGGTCTTCGTTATTCCGGTTTTAAATATCGGGGGCTATAACTCTCGCAATCGCGAGGAGAAGAGTCCGGCCGGATCTCATGATCCCAATCGTGATTATCCAGGCCCCTGCGGCAGCGATAGTGAATTTGCTCTGAAGTCCACGCGTGCTCTTGCGGAATTTATGGACCGTGAAGGCGTAGTCAGTTCAGCCACTTTACATACCTACTATCCCGCTGTGGTCTACCCTTGGGGCTTTGCCACACACGACCTGACCACAGAGTATCAGAAGGAATTTGAGGATCTCGTGAGAGCGGGAGCCTCCGAGAGCCGGTACGAAACCGGCAATTCCACAAATGTGATCTATCCAGCTAACGGCACCTTTGAAGACTACGCCTTTTGGAAGTCTGGTGTGTGGTCTTTGCTCTATGAGCTTGGATTTTCTCATTACCCATCGGTGAGCCAGATTGAAGAGATGGTTCGAGTGAATGTACCTGGGTTAAGGGCACAAATGGAGATCGCTCCGAAAACGCGTGCTTCCAAACATGCGTTCACCGGACGTTGCGACGATGGTCTACGATTGTTGGATCGTCGAGATGAGTAATGATCCTCTCCTAAAAGTCTAAGCGGGATCGTGAGGCAGGTCGCCTCGAGGGGATCTCAGGTAGACAAAAGGAGTTGCCTCTAAAAAGTGGGCTACGCGTGAAGTATAGATGTCTGCGTAGCGCTCCATCTGGAAGGCCAAGTGACTCTTATCATTTCCGGCTCGCATGAGAGGTCCCCAGATAGGATGACCTAGCTCGGTGGACTCACGTGCAAGAGGTGAAATTCTTTGATCAAGCTCTTCTAGTTGCAATTTTAGATGCGCAAGCTCGGTTTGTTTTTTCGTGAGGTCACCGTCTTGTGGTCCGTAGCCGTTGTTGAGCCTCTGCAAGTGTAGGCGAACCTCACAGGATCGAGCCTCAAGAGACTCTTTCTCTAGCATCAATGCGGTCAGTTTCTGCTGTGCCTCTCGAAAGGAGTGAGCTGCATGAAGCTCATCATCTAATTCACGTAGAATCAGAGCGGTTCTCCAGCGAAGAATGCTTTTAGTCACCTGCACATCTCCGAAAACGTGATCGCCTACATATAAAATTTGATCGCCTGAAAGACCTAAGTGTTTCTCGACCGATCGGGCGCTACCCCCGTAGTAGATCGAGCCCTCTCGCAAAGAGCCCACGCTTGGCTTTAGCATTCCGTCGTTGTTCACCACTTCAAAAAAAGAATTATTAGTGCTGAAAAAATCGGGCTTCTTCGCACTCACAATCACAACATCAAAAAGGTCACGCCAAGACATCTCTTGCGGCAGAAACTGGTCAAAGGAATACGCCATCATTAACTGGGTGTACTGCCATTCTGAATTGGTGATCAGTAGAAGCTTCTTTCCTGAGTTTTTCTGGTCGAGAAGGGCTAAAGGCACACTAGGGTCTAATTCTACAAATAGCTCGGGATTGGCCATGATTTCAGCTTTGAGTCTCCCCTCTGCATGAGCAGCATCCAGTGTGCGGCGCACACGGTGATAGAGGTCGACATAACCCAAGGGTTCAGGAATTTTTCCCTGATCTAGAAGGTCTACTAGTTGCGCATAAAAACATCCTTCTGAAAGTGAAAAAAAAGTATTGAGAA
>JAGWZD010000339.1 GCA_018968995.1 Bdellovibrionales bacterium | reverse complement strand
TGAGAGTGAAGTTCATGAAGGATAGGACAATAAAAGTGCCCACAATAGATGTAGGAATGGCGAGCAGAACATTGATGGTCGAGGACCATGAGCCTAGAAAAAACCAGCAGACTATACCGGTCAAAATAGCCGATAAAAGCAGGGTGAAGTTAAGTTCTCCCACCGATTCTTCAATAAACTTTGTAGTATCGAAATTAACTTTCACCTCAACGTCTGCGGGAAGTGTTCCCTCCATGGATACCAATTGCTTTCGGACTGCACGAGCAACGTCGACTGCATTCGAGCCGCGTTGTTTTCGAATTCCAAGACCAACGGCAGGTCTTTCATTAAACCGAGATACGCGGCGAATCTCTGCTAGGCCTTCTTCCAGGCGCACCACATCTCGAAGGGGAGTGGCGGCGTAATTGGGGCGGCCGCCGCGCTCCGAGATCACCAGGCTTTCGAGTTGCTGAAGGGTGGCCGCTTCTCCCAGAGTGCGCACATCGAATTCGCGCCGTTCGGTTTCAATTTGTCCCGCAGGAAGCTCTAAATGCTCCGTTTTAACTGTGTTAATAATATCATTCACGGAGAGTTCGTATCGCAGAAGCTTTTCGGGCTTCACCCAGATGCGAATTGCAGGATCCACATAACCACCTAGAAAAACCTCACCCACTCCTGGGAGGGTGCTGAATCGATCTTTGAGCTGATTTCGAACCACGCGCATCAGTTCTCGAGCGGGAAGAGATTTGGAGCTCGCTGTGAGCCACATGATGGGTTGATCTTCGGGGTTGGTCTTGGTGATGACGGGGGGATCCATGTCCCGTGGAAGCATGCGCTGCGCTTGGGAAATTTTAGTCTGCACTTCTTGAAGGGCCGAATCGATATTGCGGTCGAGATCAAACTCTAGAGTGATGTTGGCTGACCCGTACCGCGAGGACGACGACACGTTGCGTATGCCCTGTACGGTCATCACCGCATCCTCAATGATATCCACAACATCCGATTCAATTACCTCTGGCGCGGCCCCCTCATAATTCACCGAGACATTGAGAACCGGAAAGTCCACGTCTGGAAGCTGGCTAATTCCCATGCGTTGGAAGGCAATGGCGCCAAAGAGGATCAATCCGGCCATCAGCATCCAAGCGAAAACGGGCCGCCGAATCGATATTTCAGAGAGGGTCATAGGTGGAAGGGGAATAAACGCCGGGGGTTGACGAATCAAGTCCGATTCCGTAGACATGCTGCGCCATGACAAAGACAGGCCGATCCCGATTCCGATCCGCCCTGGTGGGGGCTCCTTTGGGCGCTCTGGCCGTGCTTTTGTCGGCTTGTGACCCCGCTCTTCCCCCAACTTGTCGGGTACCAGAGTCCGCTTCAGAAGAGCTGGCTCGGGCCCGCGATTCGGGGAAAGTCATTCTTACTGCCGAGAACCTCCCGGGTCTCCTCTTTAATGGCAGCGCTCCGATTCACTTGGCGGCTAATCGAGTGCATCAAGCCAAAGTGCAGCTGAATCAGTCTCGAGCGGGGCTCCTGCCCTCGTTAAATCTCAGCTTCCTTCTTTTTGCCTCAGGCCAGCCCCAGTTTGCATGGAGTGCGATCGAAGCGGTTGTCCCTTTTTTAATTCCTGGAAATTGGTTCAAAGCCTCAGAGACGCAGAAACTTTTTGAAGCGGAAAAGATGGCGCTTCAGATCGTGGAGCAAAATCAGTACGCCTCTTCAATGGCCACGATTTCGATGTGGGCCGTGGATCAGCAACTTCTGGAGATTTCTGAGGACGATCTGCGCTCAGCGGTTCGCCGTCGCCAGCGTGCCCAACAGAGGTACGATATGGGACTGATTACCATCGACGAGCTCAATCAGGTGATTGTCACTGAGCAAGAGACGCAGGTGTCGGCGGCCAAAGTAAGAGAAATGATTGCTAGGGAAGAGGCCATTATTCGTCAAATGTTAGGGCTTGAGCCCACTGTCAAGCTTTCAGCAGATCTAGCGGCCTTTTTATTAAGCGACTCTCCAACAGAGAATCTTTTGATTGATGAAGTCGTCGATCGAGCCATGCTCATCTCACCTGAGGCTTTACAGTTAAGTCGACTTGAAGAGGCAGCGCGGACAGATCGGTGGAGTGCCACTTTTGCGTTCATGGGTGGAGCCTCCATGGGTCTATCGGGGAATGACGGTAAGTTAACCCCAGCATTGGATCAACTTACGGGGCGTGGGGGCATTCAGTTAGGGTTTGGGTACTTTCCAGCGCTCGAAATGAGCAATTTAAACATCCGCGAGATCGAGCTTCGTCGTGAAGAGCTGAGGCTTGAGTTTCAGGGGATGCTTCAAGGAATTCAGGCTCAGATGATCTCCTCAAAAGTTCAGCGCGAGCGTCTTGCAGAACGCGAGCGAGCTCAGCGCTCTCGTTATGAGAGTATGAAGCTGAAGGTGGAGTTGGGTCTAGCAGAGGCCTTTGATCTATCTCCGCTTGAGGATCGATGGCTGGAGTCGCGTTTGGATTTACTCCAGGCAACGGCCGACTTGAGT
>JAGWZD010000338.1 GCA_018968995.1 Bdellovibrionales bacterium | reverse complement strand
ACTGGGCCTTTGGTACAACGCGCCATCCTGTTGAAAATGCACTACCAGCCTCTAACTGTAGGCCACCCATAAGCCCCACTAGAGCGAAAGACCCTAAATTCAGAACCGAGCCTGCCGATGCATCCAAATGAGCTGCATGACAACGCTCACACGCTAGATCTTTGAGTGCACGGTAATCCAAAGCGAAGCTCCACGAGAATCTTCGCTCAAGAACAGTCCAAGGAAAAAGAGAGGTCACTTTCGCAATGTTCAACTCCTCGATAGAAAATTTTCCAGAGGAATGCTGTCTGCGAACCGTGAGATAAGGAAAATCAAAGTGCGAAAATCGCTCGTAACCTGGGTCTCGATCCATCAGATCGTGATACGCGAACCGAAAACTCATCTCCTCAAAGCTGCCCGCGCTACCGTCTCCATACCCCAGTGTCAGTCGCTTTGCACCATGCGCTAACCGCGGATCATTCCCCTGGTCCACTCGGGGTAGCGTACGCGAAGAAATTCCGACAGCATCACTCATTGCACTTCGGGTCTGTAAAACGCGCTTCTGAGTATCAATAATTGATCCATCAACTTCTTCGGCATCTCTTTCCTTAACGTATTGGAAATATAAAGCGGCCACATCGAGCACCGCAGCGTTTTTTACCTCGCCTGGTTCCTTTTGGTGTCTCGCCACTCCCCGTAGCTCTTGTCTCTCTTCCGATGTAAGCGCCGCCTCTGCTTGAAAGAATCGTTTTCGTATTGAGGGGCGAAACTCAACCCGTCGAATTGCACCAGGAATCCGCGCGACTGCACTCACCGTCTCACCAGGAATAACAAAGTACCAACGGGAAAGATTAAACTCCCAATCCGATCTCACTGCCTCAAGCGCGGCCAAAAGAATAAAAGCGCAGTTTTCATCGAAGAAAAAATATTTGAACGAAGAATTCACCTCTAATTCCCAAAAATGAAGAAGGAGGCGGTTTACCTGGTCCTCTGTCAAATTCAGCTCATACTCCCAAAGATCACGGCTCTCGGAATTATTATACTCGTTTACTTTGACGTAATAAGGTGTGCGAGCAAAGGCGCCGTAATAGCCCCCAAAGATGCCTCGCGCCATGTACAGAAGACCCGCCTCTCCAGCAATAAAAGCCGCGTAACTCAGAGACTGATCGAGCAGTTCTGATCGGACCCCGGAGTTAAACTTAAAAAAAGTGTGTCCAAACATCGAGCCAGGATTATTCGGATAAGCAGTGGAGAACATCAACGAGACGCTTTTGGCCTGAAAAAGATCGGTGAACTCCCGAAGCTTGGGACAGTCCTGAGACTGTACTTTGAGGCTCAACTTTTCCTTCAAGAATTGAAAGCGAAGCGGAAATGCACACTGAGCATGGAGCTTCAACTTTCCTAAGCGTAAGTCGCTTCTCGCAAAAGCTGCCACTGTAGCATCAAGCTCAGCTCTGGGATTCGTGCGACCGTCCGGAGCAAAAAAGAAGTTTCCTTGAGGCATTCGGCTACGAACCCCCCCGAAAGGCCTCTGTTCGTAATGAAGTAATTTCAACCACTCGCGCGAACGAGAAAGAGCCTCGCGTGTTGCCGGCTCGTCAGCAGCGAAAACAGGAGAGAAAACCCCCGATAGAGCGCAGATGGCCAGTGCAGCCAAAACCTGTATTGAAGTATTTTTGAATGACTTCTTCATTTGAGTATAGGAAGTTAGCCAAATATGAAGCCTTCGGCAATGATCATCAAATATTTCGCTCTGCTCTCTGTTTTCGTCATCACTCTATCAGGCTGTAGTTCGATTCGGCTTCGCTATGAAGGCGAAGTGAAAGACTCCAAGGGTAGAGTCGGCACTGTTAGTTTTGAGAAAAGCTACGACATTAGCGGCGGAATACCAGTCTGGTGCGGCCTCAGCGCAATTTATTTCGGCGGCGCTTGCTGGTACTATCTGGCACTCCCTTCAGTTCGACAAAAGAAAATGTGCCGAGAGGATGCCCAAGCTGCAATAGAGAAGAAACTCAAGACTACTGACTTCACTCTGGAAGAAAATCTCGTTGAGTCTATCTCTTGGAAGAACAAAACTGAGACTCTAGACATTGAGTGGAACTAACCCTGACCTCGAGCGAAGGCTCGGACTAGCTTCTCTATTCGCGCATTTCGAAACTTGCGGCTTGTGGTGACTGCGAAAAATGTCTCGGCTAGGTCTTGAGGTGATTTGACGACGATCAGCTCTCCTGAGGCTAGCTCTCTCTGAACAACAATCTCAGGTACAAGAGCAAGGCCCTCACCAGAAATCGCAAAAAGCCGGAGAAGAGCCATGTCCTCGATTTCTGCTTTTACGGAGACAGAAACTCTCTCACGCTCGATCCAGGCATCAAAATCATCCCTAAAACGCCCCGTCCGCGTCGGAAGAAAAAGGGGGACGCTCTCTAATGAGCGCGGAAAAGCCTTTTCGATCTTCTTAAAAGCAGGCTTACCCACAAGGGAGACCTTGATCTCACCAAGGCGGTGATTGAAGACCTCCGGTAATGTCTCGGTGC
>JAGWZD010000337.1 GCA_018968995.1 Bdellovibrionales bacterium | reverse complement strand
CCGCCCGCAGCTCAGCAAAGCTCTGCGGTCATTGCCCCTCCAGTTGAAATCAAAACGCTCGAGACCCAGAAGCTATCGGAAGTTTCTCACTCTGCAAAAGCGCCCGAAACGACTTTTGCCCAGGCGGTGAGGATCACAGGAGCCACCAAGACGGAAGAAACGCAGGAGCCAAAAACCGAACCTCGAAGCCCCGCTTCAGAACCGCTTGCCACCCTTCCGGCATCAGGCTCACAGATCGACTATCTCGGCGCTACGCAAGATCAGGCCAGTGCAGCCGCCACCGTTCAGCACATTCAGCAAATTCGCCCCACCGATTTGATTCCTGGGGCGATTTCGGCACAAGCGGTTCTTCTTTCGTCCTCTCGGCAACCAGTTCAACCCGCTTCTCTGACGATTCGATTCATCCCGCCCAAGCAGTAACTTTATTTTCTAGGAAGAATCACCAGCTCGACACGACGATTACGCGCCCGGGCCCAGGCGCTTTCTTCTGGGCTTAAAACCCGAGAACTGCCAAGCGCTGCCAGCTCGGGGCTTTTTCGCTGAGCCGCGCCCATCGATTGCCACTCGCGGCTCATGAACTCTTGAATCCACTCGACCCGCTCCACCGAGACTCGCCATCGCGCCTTTGAATCCTGAGCGAATTCAGCAGGATCTGCATGCCCCTCCCAGCGAATCGATCGGTGAGGAAATTTGGCTAAAACCCGAGCCACTCGCCGTAGCAGAGGCCAAAAATCTTCGTTCACTCGACTCACCCCTTGGGGATAAGAATCTTGAATGATCCATCGAATCTCTCCCGAGTCTTCAACCGGATGCCGATGAACGGAAGGTTCGAGCTCAGCGGCCTCTTCTAAAAGACGTAAGATCTGCGCAAGCTCGGTGTCGGCATTCGACGGGTTCCACGAAAGAGGACGAACCCCTGCCGACTCACCCGTCTCGGAGTTCGGATTAACGATTGATCCAGGTTGACCCAACAAAGGGAGAGGCTCTGATTTTGACGAAGAAAAAGCGCGCTTCATGCTGTCGCTTACTTCTTTAAATTTTTTTAGATCGGATTGAGAAGTCGCGTACAAAACCACAAAAAGCGCGAATAGAAGCGTGATGAGATCCGCATAGGAAACCAACCAGCGTTCACCCCCTCCGGAGTGCTCTTCTTTAGACTTTAGCCGTCTTCTAGAATGCGAGCTGGTGGAACTCATTTTTGTTTCTCAGGATCCTGCAAAAAAGCCTTTAACTTTTCTCCAAGAAAGTTCGGATTCAGACCCTCTTGAATACCTAGCACCCCGTGAACCACCAGCTCTTTTATACGAGCATTTTCATCAGCCAGGCGCTTTAACTTCGAACCCCAAGGTAAAAAAACCAAATTGGCCAGAGCCACGCCATAAACCGTCGCCACAAAGGCTACCGCAATGCCGTCACCAATTTTTGAAGGTTCATTGAGCATCGACATCACGTGAATCAATCCTAAGACCGCGCCTAGAATACCAATCGTCGGGGCGTATCCCCCGGCAGCTTCAAACACTCGAGCTGCAGATTCCTCGCGCTGCCTGGAGGCATCAATCTCAAATTCAAGAATTTCACGTACAGTCGCAGGCTCAAAACCATCGATGACGTACTGAAGGCAGCGACGAAACATCGGGTCGCGAACACTCTCCATCTGCATCTCAATGGCCAGCACTCCCTCTTTTCT
The DNA here is from genome assembly GCA_018968995.1 of Bdellovibrionales bacterium. GTDB lineage: Bacteria > Bdellovibrionota > UBA1018 > UBA1018 > UBA1018 > CAIOHW01. The sequence goes on along the minus strand of JAGWZD010000337.1, from coordinate 852 downwards.
AGCCACGGTGGCAATTCGAACAATGTCCCCAATCAGCGCACTCGGGTCGTCAAATCGCGTGCGGTACACTTGAGGCAGCATCTTCAGGGCTAGCGCAATTTCTTTTCCCGGAAACGAGACCAAAACAGCTCCGACCGTGCCCCCTAAAACAATCACCGCAGCCGCCAGTTGGGCGATTTGCCCAATATGGCCGCCTTCTAGCCACTGACCTCCTAAAATTGCTGAAATACCAATGAGGGTTCCAAATAAGGCAATCAAGTCGATCATGACGGAGTATCCTTTGAGCTGAGCGGATGAAGCACGCTTCGCCGGTACTGCTTGATTCGTTCGACGACTTCGTTGGCAGACTCCCGCACCAGAAGCTTTTCGCCCGAAACCAGAGTGATGACCGTATCGGGAACCGACTCCACGGTTTTCACTAGCTCAGCGTTCAGAAAAAAAGGCGAAGACACAGAGGTCCCTAATCGGTTCAGCTCGATCATTATGCTTCCAGTGTACGGGTATTGAGCCTTAGAATCCAAGCAAGATGACACCAGAAAGTGGCTCGACTAGTCCCCTTTCCGTTCGAGGTTTGGGCACCTACTCTCAGATCGCCTCAAAAAAAAGGCGAGCCCTTTCTCTTTTGACTACTCTGCCCCTTTATTTTCTGCCCCCTTTTGCGGGGGTCCTATTTTTGAACCAAAGCCCTTTGCCAGGGCTGAAAATGGGACTTCTCTGGCTCGTCTTGGCCGTATTCTTGGTTGCACTTCAAAGGCTGGTCTGGGGGATCAGCCTGGGAGATCGCATTTGGGGAATTCGGCGCGTCGAGGGACAAGGCCTGATGGAAAAAGCCGCCAGCAAGGCCTTTCATCT
>JAGWZD010000019.1 GCA_018968995.1 Bdellovibrionales bacterium | reverse complement strand
TTTCTTCAGTCTACTGCTGGACAGGTGCGTTTAGATCAAGCCCTCTTAGCCGGAGAACAGCTTGCTCAATCGCTGAAAAAAATGCTGCGAGCTCGCGTCGAGCTTACCGGAGCGATTCGTCGAAAAAGGGAAGTCCTGGAAGCTATCGATTTGTTAATTGAAGCCCCAGGAGCAGAGATTCACAAAGATGGAAAACCCTCCAAGTCGCTTCTGAAAAAATCGAGCGAGGCTCTCATCAAGGCGAAAGAGTCAGTTCAAAATTTGCCCCCGATTCCGATTCATCTTCATTTTACGTCGCCAGAATCCTGGGGATCAGAATGGGTTCGCACGACATCAAGTTCCGAGCATTGGGAGGCTTTGGGAGGCGATCAAGGGTTGGAAGCTTCCGATGAAGAAAAATTTTACGGCAAGATGAAGCTTCCTTTTATTGAGCCGGTGATGCGTGAAACGGGCGAGGAAGTGGCGCTGGCCAAGAGTGGTGCCTTAAAAAAGGTGCTGGGGTCTCAGCAGATTCAAGGCGTCTTTCATCTGCATACCACGCGCTCTGATGGGGCGAACTCGCTCGAAGAGATGGTCGTGGCTGCACGTGATCGGGGCTATCGTTACCTTGGGGTTTCGGATCATAGCCAATCCGCTTTTTATGCTCAGGGACTAAAGGCAGACGTTTTAAAAGAGCAAGAAAAAGAAGTGCGAAGGGTTCAAGAGAAGTACCCAGAGTTGGGTATTTTTTGGGGGATAGAAAGCGACATTCTGGCCGATGGCTCACTTGATTATCCCGATTCAGTGCTCAAGCGTTTCGACTTTGTCATTGCCTCGATTCACTCTCGGTTTCAGATGGACCGCGAGACTATGACCGAAAGGATGATTCAGGCGATTCGAAACCCTTACACTCGGTTTGTTGGCCATTTAACTGGGAGGCTTCTGCTGGGTCGTAAGGGCTATGAGCTGGACATGGAGCGCGTGATTCGCGAGGCCGCAAAGGTCGATGTCGCCATTGAGATCAATGCTCATCCCCAGCGTCTAGATATCGATTGGCGATTTGGTCCTGAACTTCGAGCCGCAGGAACCAAGGTGTCTGTGAATCCTGATGCTCATGAAGTTCTCGGATTTGATGATACTCAGTATGGTGTTTGGATGGCTCAGAAGGCGCTTCTGCCTGCGGAGTTAGTGGTGAACTCCTGGGATGCCGCGAGAGTGGAGTCATGGCTCAAAAGAAAGTAGTTTCGGCTCGTCGCGAGCGGATGCGTGAGGTGATTCGTCTACTGAAGCTCGAGTATCCTGATGCTCACTGTGCGCTTCATCACCGCAACGCCTTTGAGCTCTTGGTGGCGACCATTCTATCTGCGCAGTGTACCGACGAGCGGGTCAATCTGGTCACTCCAAAACTTTTTCATCGTTTTCCCGACGCCAAGAGTATGTCTCAAGCTAGTCTTTCAGAACTCGAGAAGCTGATTCAATCGACAGGATTTTATAAAAATAAAGCCATCTCGCTGAAGACTACCGCTGGGCTTTTGATGGAACGTCATGAGGGACAGGTGCCCAGTGATCTGGAGGCATTGACGGCCTTGCGCGGAGTGGGTCGAAAGACGGCCAATGTCATCCGCGGAACGATCTTTGGCCTTCCAGCGATTGTGGTGGATACCCATGTGGGAAGGCTCTCACGCAGACTAGGATTCACTCGTCATCACGATCCCGTGAAGGTTGAATTTGAGATGATGGAAATTACCGAATCAGCAGACTGGACCATTTCGAATCATCTGCTGATTGATCATGGTCGGGCCGTTTGTCAGGCGCGAAAGCCTGATTGTGGATCTTGTGTGCTCAAAGAGCTTTGTCCAAAAGTTGGAGTGCCGAAGACTTAGGCTGCCTCAGCGGCATACCGGATCTCTGCGGGAAGAGCCGCTTCTACTCGGTACCCAAGCGCCTCAGGGAGCGCATTGACCGCACCATGGAGAAACGCCAGCGCGATCCGTCTGAGGCGCGCTTCCCTAGTGGCCTCCAGAATCTCAGCTTCGTGCAACCCAAGGACAAACCCTGCGTGCGAAATAAAATCCGGGAGTCCAATACTCCGGTCTCCCGCCCCCTCGCTCGCCACAAGTACTCTCTGAGCCTCGGGCATCATCTGAAGAAGCTCATCGGCGAGTGGGGGTCCCAGCCTTTGAAGAAGGAGCTTGCCCAATCGCAGGGCTGTTGCTCGCGCACAACCTGGGCAGAGGCGATCGGAGCGTTCGATTTCCGCTTCGGCCAGAGTCAGCCAAGTGGGGGAACCGACTAACGTGAGCTCAGGCATTTAAGCCACCTCGGGAGCGGGCTTACCAATAACAGCCGGAGGTGCTGAAGAGAGTAGGGATTTCTCGATAACCTGCTCAACATTATCGATCAGTTCGATTTTAAGTCCCGCGAGAATTTCAGGTGGAATATCGGATAAGTCCTGCTCGTTTTTCCGAGGTAAAAGAATTCTTTTCAATCCGGCACGGTGAGCAGCAAGAATCTTTTCTTTGATTCCCCCAACAGGAAGTACCAATCCACGAAGTGTGATCTCGCCAGTCATTCCAAGTTCGGGGTCTACAGGCTGATTGCGAATGAGCGAAGCGAGAGAGGTTACTAGCGTTACCCCTGCCGAAGGCCCATCCTTGGGTATTCCGCCAGCTGGAATGTGGATGTGAATGTCGTGCTGCGCGAATTCGTAGGATATTGGGATGACATTAGAGCGAGCGAGGCTTAACGCAATCTGCGCAGACTCCTTCATCACATCGCCCAGCTGTCCCGTGAGTACGAGGTTTCCCTTCCCGGGCATCTGGGTTGATTCGATGAATAGGATGTCTCCTCCATGAGGTGTCCAGGCAAGTCCAGTAGCTACACCAGGACGCATCGAACGCGCGGCGATTTCCGGAAAAAACTTCTGTGGCCCCAGAAGAGACCGCAGGTCTGCAGGTTGAATCCGGAGAGCTTCAGTGGGTTGCTCTCGAACCCAGCGTTCAGCGCAGGCCCGAAGTAGTGATGCGATTTTCCGCTGCAGATCTCGCACGCCCGCTTCACGGGTGTATTCGGTGATCAGAGCGCTCCAGGTTTCATCTGGAATCGTCACCTGCTCAGGCTTGAGGCCATGAGCGTCGAGTTGTTTTCTGAAAAGGTGCTGCTTAGCGATCGAGAGCTTCTCGGCATTGGTGTATCCGTTGACCTCAATGATTTCCATTCGGTCTCGCAGCGGTGCAGGAATGGTATCGATGATGTTGGCGGTACAGACAAAGAACACCTGAGATAGATCAAAAGGAACGTCTAAGTAATGGTCGACGAAGGTTTTATTCTGCTCTGGATCCAGCACCTCCAGCAGAGCGGCTGATGGATCGCCCTGAAAGTCGGCGCGCAGTTTATCGATTTCATCGAGCATGAGAAGCGGATTTTTGCTGCCTGCTCTTTTAATGCTCTGAGCGATCCGTCCAGGCATAGCGCCAACATAGGTTCTGCGATGCCCACGAATCTCGGCTTCGTCTCGAACGCCTCCGAGAGAGGTTCTAATGAATTTTCTTCCAATGGTTCGGGCGATCGATTGACCGAGTGAGGTTTTTCCTACGCCTGGAGGTCCTACGAGACATAGAATCGGGCCGCTCAGGTCGTTCTTCAGTCGAGCCACCGCTAGGAATTGAAGGATTCGTTTTTTGACACTCTCAAGCCCTGCGTGATCCTCATCGAGAACTTTTCTCGCCCGCTCGAGATCGAGATTGTCTGCAGTTGTGGTGTTCCATGGCATGGCCGCTAGCCATTCCAAGTAGGTGCGTACCACGTGATATTCCGCAGATGCTGGGGGAAGCTGCCGAAGGCGACGAAGCTCTTCTTCGGCTTGTTTGGCAGGCTCTTCTGGAAGGCGCGCCTTTTTGATCTTATCAGCGATCTCATCGCTGACTTCCTCTCCGTTTTCTTCACCAAGCTCACTGCGAATCGTTCGGAGCTGTTCCCGGAGCAGAGCCTCTCGCTGGGCTTTATTCAGGCGTTCGCTCATTTTGTCTCGAATCTCGCGCTGAATTCCGAGAACGTCTCGCTCCTTGCTCATGAACTCGATCAGTCGCTCCATGCGAGCCACGAGGTCAGGATTTTCTAAAAGCTCCTGTTTTTGAGAGAGGCTCAGATTCAAATAGGCTGCAGCGACGTGAGTGAGGTAGGTCGGATCGTCGATTCGGTCCACTAGTCGCACCACAGCTTCAGTCGCTCCGGGCATCAGCTCTAGAATTTCTTCAGACAAGGATTTTAGCGATTGAAAGAGCGCTTCTTGTCTCTTGAGGTCGGGGCCAAAATGGTCGGCAACCCATTCTCCTCGCGCGCGAAGTGACCCATCGAGCGCGCGAGAGTAGTCCAAGACTCGGTAACGAGCGATTCCAGTGACGACGATCTGGCGCCCACCGGATTCACTGGCCGTGGAGCTCTCGAGTTTACAGAGAGTTCCGGTTCGGTAGAGATCCTCAGGCTCTGGATCGCCTGTGGTGATGGTTTTTTGGGCCACGATGAGAAGAAGCTGCTGACGTCGCTCGCTCTCCTCAACAGCCATGATGCTGCGGGTGCGTCCCACCACGAGCGGCATTGAAATGCCTGGAAAAAGAACGGCGTTTCTTATGGGAAGCACTGGCAGTTCCGAAGGTATCGCCTCGGTGCCGCCTGTGGGTGGGGGAGTCTGCCGGGATTCGCCGGGCGGGTCATTATTTGTCCAGGATGCCATGAGCCTCATTCGACAGAGTGAAGAGCAATCTTCAAGCCCGCCGCAGGGGTCAAATTGCTCTCTTGTGGAAGGCATGTTAGACGACCCGCATGACATTGACTTCCGAACAGCTGAAGGGTCGCTTGGAGAGTATTGCTCCTGGCACACGGGCTCAAGTTACTGACCTAACGGGAACCCAGGATCACTGGCAGGCAGTCATCATCTCACCAGCTTTTGAGGGGAAGATGATGATCGAGCAGCACCGCATGGTGATGAAGCACATGCAGGCCGAAATTGACTCGGGAGTTGTTCACGCCCTAACGATTAAAACCTACGCGCCCTCCCAGGCGCCCAGAAACTAACCCGAGGAGATTCAAATCATGGCTCATCCACTAAGAAATGAGATCGATAAGCTGGTTCAGTCCAATCCTGTCATGATCTTCATGAAGGGGACCCCCGATTTTCCGATGTGTGGTTTTTCTGCCAAAGCCGTACAAGTGCTCAAAGCAGCAGGGGCCAACAAACTAGCTGGTTTCGATGTGCTTTCGGACGATCCCATGTGGGACGCGCTAGAAGACTATAGCCAGTGGCCCACGGTTCCTCAGATTTTTATCGGAGGAAAGTTCGTGGGTGGCTGTGACATCGTGACTGAAATGTTTGAGCGCGGAGAGCTTCAGCCTCTCGTGCAAGAGGCAGTGAAGGCCTAAGCGAAGGCTCAAGCCATTCGGTAGGCTTTTTTCTTCAGAGCGCGCTTGCTGCGCTCGACGGCAACCTTATGGCCCTTGGGAGCCTCGCCTTTAGCGTATGCGGTTGCTTGGTCGTGGCGGCGTTTGCGGTGCTTGTTGCTGAGTCTCTTAGCCATGGGTCTTGTCCTTTCTGACTTTCAGTAAACCTGTGGAGAAGGTTGGCTAACATCACGGACCCAGGCTTGCCAAGTCCAACTTGTCGGTTAGCGTCAAGGATTCGTCGCCATTAGCTCTCAGTTCCAGATTGAGGCTTGAGCGTCCTTTCTATACCCTTTTGCCAGGGACTGAGGATGAAGGATTCACGGATGAAATCTTCAATTTGGATGGTGTCAGCGGCTGCGGCGTTGGCAGCGTTAGCCATTGCCGGGGAGGCGTTCGGGAGGGCTACTGCAAATCCAAAATTATCTGAAGATCCGTTACTGAGCGCAGTAGTGAATGGGCGCCTGAGTAGCCTTCAGGTTTTAGACTTCAAAGCCCGAAATAGGCTGACGCTTCAGGCAAAAGAATTTGAATCCTTTCGAAGAAATCGCCTGTCTGAAAGTCAGCGAAAGAAGTGGCTGGACTCGTGTGCGAACAGTAGCGATCGGTCGGTTTTTTGCCCCGAGCTGATCAGTCGGTCCTCGCAAGAAACAGAGTTACAGGGGATACCAACGCCTAAAGGTAAAGCCTCTCGCATTGAAATCGATCAAGCCTATTCGGCCTTAATAGAAGGCAAGTTCGGCAGTCTCAAGAGCAGTTCTGAAAGTTCGATCTTTCAGGCCTTAAAAAAAGTATCAGACTTATCATCTCTCTCTAAAATCAGCGATGCTGTTTTAGAGCAGTCCTTCTGCGACGCAATGCCGTTGAGCTTTCGTTTAGCCCAAAAAACTGAAGAATTTCTGCCGGAACCTGTTGCGCAGACTCTAGTGACCAAACTTTATGAACACGCAGCTTCCTGTAAGATCGACTCGGCTGGTACCACTTTGGCGAAATATCGGCTTTCGCTTTTTTTGATTTCTCAGGGAGAATGGTCGAAGGCTGAGCGGTGGTTAGACCAACTAACCCAGGATAGTAAGACCGATTATTACTCTCGTTCCATGTACTGGAAGGCCCGAGCTGCTCGGGCAAGAGGCGATCAGCTGGCATTTGAGCAAACTAAAGCGAAGCTGGTTCGCGAATTCCCAATTCACTATCATTCACTTCTTTTGAGCGGAAAAAAGGCATTTAATTCAGCACAGAATCTTCATCTTCCAGAACCTGTGGTTAAGTTTGAGAGTCCAGCTTTGGGCTCGCAGTGGAATGATCGAATTCGAGCGATCGAGGTTCTTCAGGACCGAGGTTCCCTCGAGTATACGAGAACGTTTTTTGAGGCCCTCGAAAATGTGATGGATCAAGCAGAGCCAGAGGCACGTCTCTATTTGGTCGTATTACAGGTCAGAAACGGCAATGCCATCGGTGCTTTTCGAACCCTGAGCTCACTAATGAGAACACATCCCGCGGTGCTTTCTAAGCAGACGCTTTCGTTATTCTTTCCTCTCACCAAAGAGCATCGACACATGCTCTACAGTGTTACAGGCGGTGGTTTAGATCCTTATCTGATTGCGGCTCTGATTCGCCAAGAGAGCGGATTCATCCGAACGGCCCGCTCTCCAGCTGGGGCGCTAGGGTTAATGCAGCTGATGCCCGCTACAGCAAAGCGTCTCGATCGAGTGAGTAAGCGCGATCTCCTCGATGGGCGCACCAATGTTCGAGTCGGAGTCAAATTTTTTAGGCAGCTTCTGAACCGGTTCTCCGGAAAAGTCGATCTGGCACTTGCCGCGTACAACGCAGGCCCTGAGCGAGTAGATGACTGGTTGCGCCGTTACCAAGTCAGTGATCCTGTACTTTTTGTAGATTTAATTCCGTTTCGTGAAACACGGGAATACGTTTCATTGATCAGTCGGAATTATTACTGGTACTTGCAGATTTATGCGCGGCACATCTTTGATGAACGTCTAGAGGCTGCCAAAAAGTCGTCAAAAAATGATCCCAAGGTTTCGGTTGCTTCGGCACAGACCTCCGATCGATCGCCGGCAGGCTCGAATTTCCCATTGGAATTTTCTCTTTTTAGCGCACACTAGTGTCCCAAAAGGAGAAATCCATGACTTCAGAAGCGAGCCGCGTGAAGCCCGGTCCGACTGTTTTGCATCGACTTAGAGATTGGGCCAAGGCCCATCCCAACTCGCCAGGCCAAGGCTACAAAAAGGGTGATCAGTGGCGTGTTCTCACTGCGCGAGAGTATTGCGATCGTGTCTATCATCTAGCGCTTTTTTTGGAGTCTAAGGGATTTGGCAAGAATGATGTGGGGACTATTTTTGGGTACAACTCTCCGGAATGGGTTCACGCGGATTTGGCCATGTTATTATTGGGCGGTAAATCGGCCGGAATTTACCCCAATAGCGCGCCGAAGGATATTCTTTACATCCTGAACCATACCGAGTCGCGAATTCTCTCGGTTCAAAACGCAGAGTATTTCAAGAAGTTTGCAGAAGGTGATTCAGCTAGCTCTCTTCCCGAGCGAATTGAGATGATCATTGTTTTTGATGGTGATTGCTCCATTTCTCCAAAAGCAGTGGCCTACGAGACGGCAATTGCCGAAGGACGACGGATTGCAGAGTCGGGAAATGCCAGAACTCTAGATGAGCTTCTTTCGGCCATTGATCCGATGGCCGGAGCCTTTATGATTTATACCTCAGGTACCACGGGGTATCCCAAGGGGGCGCTGCTCTCACACGATAACATGGTTTACACCTCTGATCGCGTTCGTGATTATTGGCGTTTGCCCGACGGTGGAAGGCTTTTTTCATTTCTCCCGCTTTGTCATATTGCCGAAAAGCTGCAGAATATCGGCGTTGGAATCACCATGCAGTACCAGGTTTCCTTTGCAACAAAGTTTGAAAAGGTTGCAGCTGAGATTCCTGAAGTGGAGCCCACTTTGCTTCTTTCCGTCCCTCGACTTTGGGAGAAGATGGTCGAGGGAGTATTAGGCAAGCTCGAAAAGGCGCCAGCTGCGCGGCAGAAGCTTGCTTCTTGGGCACTAGCAACAGGAGCGCGTTGTGCCGAGATCCAGCTGAGTCAGAAACCGCTGCCATTCTTGGATCTGCTACAGCTTCAAGTGGCTGACAAACTCGTGCTGTCCAAAATACGAAAGGCTTTAGGTTTGGGACAGGCCTTGACGCTAGCTTCTGGTGCTGCCGCTTTGCCAGCGCATGTTTCTCGTTGGTTTAGGTCGATCGGCCTAGAGATTCTTGAGGACTATGGGCAAACCGAGACCACTGGCGTGGTCTGCATGACTGAGCCGGGGGTGGATAGCGCCGGTACCGTCGGAAAGCCTGTGCCTGGAATGGAGTTTATGATTGCTCCAGATGGCGAAATGTTAACTCGGGGTCGCCATGTCTTTGTAGGTTATTACAAAGATGCAGAGAACACGAAAGCCACCTTTGATAGCGAGGGCTGGCTTCACACAGGTGATCTCGCAGAGCTGACTCCGCGTGGTTTAGTGAAGATTCGGGGTCGAAAAAAAGAGATCATGAAAACTTCAGGGGGCAAAATGATTGCCCCACTACCTATTGAAGAGAAGATCAAGGTTCATCCCATGGTGAGCCAGGTTTGCTTAGTGGGAGACAATCGAAAATTCATCTCCGCTTTAATCACTCTCGGTGAAACTACGCTCGGACAGCTAAAAACCAAGCAGGGTAGCAACGATGGTCGGGTGGTTTCGGATTCTGATGTGATTAAAGCTGTGCGTTCTCATGTCGATGGAGTTAACGCTGAACTAGCTAACTTTGAGCAAGTCAAGAAAGTCACTTTGCTTGCTCAAGAGTTTTCAATTGAGGCGGGCGAAATGACTCCTACTTTAAAAATGAAGCGCAATGTGATCGAGAGCAGATACAAAGATCTCATCGATCAAATGTATTCGGAGTAAGATGAACGCTTTTGAAACGGGCGATAGAAAGCTGATTCCTGCTTGTCTGGTCTATATCTTTCGCTCTGACTCCGAGGGGCGTTCTGAAGTCCTGATGATTCATCGCCACGGAAGAGATGGAGACTATCACTCAGGAAAATGGAACGGCCTGGGGGGCAAGTTTGAGCCTGGGGAGTCGCCTTGGCAAGCTGCAGCCCGTGAGGTCCAGGAGGAGTCAGGCCTAAGTCTCACGAAAGAGCGCTATCGTTGGCTAGGGACTCTACAGTTTCCGAACTTTAAGGAAAAGAAATCAGAAGACTGGCTGTGCACCGTGATGACTGCTCATCTTGATTCAGCTGAAGGCGAAAAGATTCAGGATGGTTCTCGAGTCAGCGATGAAGGAACTCTGCACTGGGTGTCCGCAGCAAGAGTCATGGACCTGAATCTCTGGGAGGGGGATAGGAAGTTCCTTCCACATGTCCTGACAGGGCGACCGTTTCACGGCACGTTTTGGTATCAGGGACAAAAAGTGGTAGCCGATGAGCTGAGTTTAATTTGATTTTTTTACTGCTGGAGCTGTCTTGAGGAATTGCAGGTTCTTATTATTCTCTTCAGCGTATCTCAGACCCCAGTCGCTCTTAAATAGCAGAACAGGAAACCCATCTCGATCCTCTAAACATCGAGAATCTTCGCGACGCTCAAAGTAATCGGGGTCGAGCCCTGGACCCGTCACCCATCGTGCGTGAAGATAAGGCAGCTTTTCGATCTTCACGTCTACGGAGTATTCAGACTTGAGACGATGTTGAAGTACTTCAAATTGAAGGGCGCCCACGGCTCCCAAAACAGGATCTTTATCCAGTAGGCCCCGCTGACGGTAGACCTGAACGACCCCTTCTTCAGAGAGCTGATCTAAGCCTTTCTTGAGCTGCTTGCGCTTCATGGGGTCTAAGATCACCACGCTTGCAAAATGCTCAGGAGAAAAGCGCGGAACACCATCAAACTCGAAATTGCTCTTCTCGCAAAGGGTGTCTCCGATGCGTAGGTCACCCGTGGTGTCCAGTAGTCCCACGATGTCCCCAGGCCATGCTTCATCAACAATGACACGTTCCTGTCCAAAAAAGTTTAGGGGCTTAGAGAGTCGAATCGCTTTCTCTAAACGGGCGTGACGAACTTCCATTCCGCGTGAAAACTTCCCAGAGACAACACGCATAAAGGCGACACGATCGCGGTGCTGAGGGTCCATATTTGCCTGAATTTTGAAAATAAACCCAGAAAAGCCATTTTTCACTGGGTCAATGAGCGTCTCACCAGCCTTTCGATTCCCAGGAGCGGGTGCAAGCTCCAAAAATCGCTCGAGGAATCGCTGCACTCCAAAATTATTCATCGCTGAGCCAAAAAACACGGGCGAGAGTTGCCCCTTTAAAATGCGATCTAGATCAAACGAGTCTCCCGCGACTTCTACGAGTTCAAGCTCAGCTTGCAGGGTGTCCCGCAACAGCTCAGCCTCTTCGAGATCCTGTCTGGGGCCAGAGATCAGAGTCAAAAGCTCAGGATCATCAAGGCCAGATACCTTCTTGGGTTGAAGTCGGCCTTTTACGTTCGCTTCGCCCTCGGTTTGGTAAACTAACATTTCTCGGCTTTGGCGATCAAAAACCCCACGGAAGCGATCGCCCGATCCGACCGGCCAAACCATGGGGCAGGATCGGATACCCAGAACACTTTCGAGTTCATCTAAGAGATCTAGGGGTTCGCGCGAAGGGCGGTCCATCTTGTTCACGAAAGTGAAGATGGGAATTCCCCTCATTCGGCAGACTTCGAAAAGTTTTCGTGTTTGAGGTTCCACGCCTTTAGCGGCATCGATCAGCATCACTGCCGCATCCGCTGCGGTGAGCGTTCGATAAGTGTCCTCAGAGAAGTCTTTGTGGCCTGGGGTATCCAGCAGATTGACCTGGTGACCGGCATACTCGAATTGCAGAACGCTTGATGAGATCGAAATTCCGCGCTGCCGCTCGATTTCCATCCAGTCCGAGGTTGTATTGCGCTGGTTGGCTTTTGCTTTTACGGCGCCCGCTAAATGGATTGCGCCTCCGTACAACAAAAGCTTTTCGGTGAGCGTGGTCTTTCCGGCATCCGGGTGAGAAATGATGGCGAACGTCCGACGACGTTTCACTTCGGTTTCAAGGTCTGCCATGGCCATGAGCAATAACACAGTTTGTTAAAAAGGGGAGTGTCATCCTTTTGAGAGATCTTGTGGTGGGCTAACGCAGATGGTTGTTTGCAGGTTCTAAAAATGCGGCGTGCTAGACGCCTGCGTCGTCTTCGAAAACTTGAGTTCCAATCGACTCGACCGATACGATAGTCAAGTATGCATTCTTTTTACGTCAGAGTTGTTGTGATTGCCGCAGTTGCCATGGTGGCCATTCAAACTTGGGCATCGACCTTTTAGGGCTTCACGCAAGCCTTACGTCCCAAGCTGGCTCTAGCGACCGAGTCCATATTTTTTCGAGACCGCTTCTACAATCTCCGAGCGTGAGGTCAGTTGAATGGGCATCGGCGCAAGGGTCCGGTCGACTTGTTGCCGCGAGGAGGCGCTCCAGCCATTGTAGCGAGGATCAAAGATGATAATGGCCCCTTGGTCTGAGGGAGAACGAATGAGTCTTCCCACTCGCTGCTTGAGCCACATCATTCGCACCGGAAAGTCATAGTCAAATAAGCCAAACTTGGTTCTCGCCCGGCGCGCTTCTGCCAGAGGAGAGCGAGTCATGGCTTCGTTAATCTTTTCAATAATGACACAGGAAAGTTTCGGTCCCGGAATATCTAGGCCCTCGCCGTACCTTTCGCCGCCGACAAGTATGGCGCGCTCGGCCCCAATAAACCCTTCAGCGGCCCTTCGGTCGCTGAGCGAATCATAGACGTCAATCTGAGCTCGTTTCAATCGATCTCGGAGCGTCTCTGCAGCCGTTCGAAGCCGTCGATTCGAACTCATGAGAAGCAGGGTTCTGCCGCCCAGTTCCACAGCAATTTCCTCGGCAAAGTGAATCAGGGCATCTAGGTGTCCGGCGGTGCCCGGAGGTCCCACATCCGTGGGTAAGTAGACCTGTGCCTGCTCGGCAAGTCTGTAAGGCGAGGGGAGTTGAATGAGTGGCTTATCAGGCTTTAGTCCCACTCGGTCGGTGACAAAGTGAGGCTGAGTACCGGCCGAAAGGGTGGCAGAAGTCACCACCACAGAGTGCCGCTGAGAGAAAAAGGGCTCTCCGAGTCCTGTCGTGTCGATAGGTGCCACATCGAACCTCCAGAGCGCTTCGCGGGGATGCCAGTAAAGGCACCGCAGGAAATTTGCGTCGTCCGAGACTAGGGCATTGAAGGCTTCTGTGAAGGCCGAGAAACGCATTTGATGGGTTTTCAGTAAATCGATATCCAGCGAGGCTCGCTGTCCTTCGCAACGGTTCAGCGTCTGAGTCAGAAAAACGTTCAGATCCTGAACCGCTGAGCGAAGCTCCTCGAGCGTTTTCCACACGGTTTCGGAACCGCGCTGTTTGGATCCGCGCTGAAGAACGACAACTTGTTCATAGCCCTCGGTTCCATCCACATTTGGAACCAGCATGGGTGCGGCGTTTCGCACATGAAGAATTCTGGATCGGACTTCGTCTGTTCGCTCGAGAAAGTCGGTCCATTCCAGGTTATCCAGTAATCTGGAAATTCCGACGGCATCACCCAGTTTTCTACTGCCTTGTTTACGAGCGAGCCGATCGCAGGCCTCAGAGAGTTCGTTTTCAGAAACTGAAACCGTAAGAGTTTTAGTGAGCTGATCTTCGAGGTGATGTCCCTCGTCGAGGACCAAGTCGCGAATCTGAGGGAGATGCTGCGGCCATTGGAAAACTAATGCATGATTAGCGACGATGACTTCTGCATCGTGGGCCAATCGGGCACTATCGAAGAAATGGCACTGCTTGTAGTAGGGGCATGGTGGACCGAGGGTGGTGGTGTGATGCGATCTGACGCGGTCAATCCACTCATCGAGCGCTGGAAATTCAGATCGTAGATAACGTGAAATGCGATCCAGTTCCACAACTGGAACAGCGTAGGAAAGCGCTGCCAGGTAAGTGGCGCTCCAGCGTAGATCCAGTGGGTCTGTAAATCCGACTGTGGCGAGCACTTCGTTGAGCTTGCGAAGGCAAAGGTAATTGTTTTGACCCTTTACAGTAGTCGCGTGAACGGGCGAATCCAAAATAGCGGAAAGCTTTGGGATATCTTTTTCGAAAAGCTGATCTTGAAGAGACTTACTATGAGTAGAAACCACTAGCGGAGTTCCGGTTTCTCGAGATCGAAGCACTCCTGGCAGTAAGTAGGCGAGTGATTTACCAGTTCCTGTGGGTGCCTCAATCGCCAGGCGCTTTCCCGATGAGAGGGCTTCTAGGACCTCAGTAGACATCACGAGCTGCTGAGGGCGTACCTCAAGGCCCAATTTCTCCGCTGCTGACCGGAGCGCCTTTTCTATGCTTGAGCGGTTGATCGAAGATTTCCGTTTTTCTTCATGGTCGCGGGCCTCGTCTCGCTTTTTTAACTCTCGAAGATCGGTGAGAGGCTCTTTCTCGGGTGGGCTGGCTTCGAGCACTTCAGGAGGCAATGAATCCAGAAAATACCAACTCCATGCCCAGTCGTCTTTTGTTCCGATATATCGAGAGACTAGTCCAGAGATCCAAGGGCGTTTGTGGATGAGAAAGTCACGACCAAAACGAAGCAATCCAAGGAGGGCTTCGCAGTCTTCGAGGGCCCGATGCGAGCCTTCATGAGAGAGTTCCGCCCAGTCTCGAAGGGTTTCCATCGAATGCGAGCTCATTTCTGGCAGAAGAAGTGCCAGCGGTTCTATCGAGTTCCACACCTCAAATGAGTTTCGTGCTGAGAGCGGAAGAATTTGATGATCGAGAAATCCCTGCTCCATCGAGGCGTTGTGGGCAATGATCGGCGAGTCGCCGAGAAAATCTAAAAACTCCGGAAGGACCTCTGAAAGTGGCCGAGCTTTGCTTTTTTGAAGTAACTCGGGAGTGATGCCCGTGAGTTTTTGAATCACCCAGGGAATTTCTCCTTCCGGGCGGATGAGCTGAGAGAAGCGCTCCTCTTCGTCTAGGGTTCCATCAGGTCGCAAGAGGACTCGAATAGCGCCGACTTCCAAAAGTTCAGAGTTTTGTGGATCGAGGCCCGTTGTTTCGAAATCCAGGAGCGTGAATCGCATGAGCTCGGTCCTAGCACAGCAGGTCTTTTAGGACACGCCAACTAGACTGACGCTTTGTAAAGATTCTCTTTTGGGGGACGATCAAGGCCGAAAAGCCTGTTGATGATGTTCAAGGCTGGCACGGTGCTGATTCTGATGGGAAGCGACTCTGACGGGAGGCCTTTTGTTCTCGAGTCGGTTTCGGATGAACCCGAAGTGGCCTTTATGGAGCAGATTTTCGCGGACCGACATCCAAACCCCGTACTGGCCCTCAAAGAGCATCGCCGTCGCCAGGAGCACGAGGATGAGGCCTTTGCAGATTATGTTGAGGGACTGATTAGCGCCCCTTCTTGTGGGTTAAGGATTCAGGATCACGCTTCTCAGTGGTTTAAATCGCGGATTCATCTCGAGCAGTACCGACAGGCAGAAGCCGTGGCTCGGCAAGTGATCGTAGATTTTGCCTTCCGGCTGTTTTGCCAGGACCCAAGTCAGACCGATTTTACCTTGGCCTCCTCAAATGCCGAGGTCCGGGTTCTGGTGTATCGTGTGGACGTGATTGTCCATTCGCACGCGGCGTAATGGGCGATCCCAGTCATTCTCTTATCATTCCATTAAGGAATACTTATTTTCCAGAACATGAAAAATAAGCCTTGCGCAGAGCGGCGAGCTTCGGATACGACGCGCCCAAAGATCAGGGGAGAGAAACTCATGTTCATGCGAACCCGGGCGCATCTTATCACTATCTGTTCGGTTGCTCTGGCATTGGTCCTGTCGATCCAGGTCACGGCCTTAGCGAAAACAAGTGAGATTCCTCCGTGCAATGCGAGGGATGGCAGCGCCTTAAAAATCGATAATAGTAGGGCGCTGGTTTTTAGAAATACAACCCCCAATCAATTTGCAGAGCGTGCCCGAGTCGAAGGTCGAGTGTCTCGTATTTTTCCGGGGAACCCCGAGCATCAGCATTTTGAAATTCAGATCGGCCCTGGCCCGCAAGACATCCTTGAAGTGGTCTTTAATCTAGATTTCGGTCGACCCGAGGTAAAGCAAGGCGATCAAATCGAAGCGTGTGGCGATTACATCACTTCGAATGCGCCCACAGATCGCTACGAGGCGTCACCTTCCGGAGCGCTGGTTCACTGGGTGCATGAAAATGCTCGTGGTGGATCTCATCCCGATGGATACATCGTG
>JAGWZD010000018.1 GCA_018968995.1 Bdellovibrionales bacterium | reverse complement strand
GGCCGAATTATCGCGATTCGTACCGAAATGGACCGTTTGGAGCGCGAGAAAACCGAACGAGAGCTGAAAAGCGGTCCCGATTTTTAACCCTTCTCAGCGAGTTGTTTTTTCCATTGTTCTGCAGTTCTTTGTCCTGGTTTTGCTCCGCTAATCTTTTCGAGAGCAAAAATGGCCAGTTGGACCATCTTCGGATCGGCTTTTCGATCGAGAAGTTTTGCGATTTGCTTGAGTTCAGACTTTGCTCCTGATGCAACAAGAGCTGCGAGCGCTTTCTGAGGAACCCAAAGCGCTTTTTGGTCGCTGTAGTTTTCAGAAGCCAGCATCGCCTCAGAAAGAGCCCTTAAAATTCGAGGTTGAGTTGCAAATTCATTTTGCGGACTTTGGGACAGCCGAAGCAGAGTGTCGGCTGCTTGACTTCGGACCACTAGAGCAGGATCTCGTAACCGTTCAGCAATCTCGAGCGTTACTGAGCGAGCGCTCAAAATTTCTAAGCCTTTAATGGCAGAAATTCTGATCAACCACTGCGAGTCTTTCAAGAGAGGTAGGATTCGATTCTTGCTGAGATCGGGTTGTGTTTTGGAAAGCTCGGCTGCCCCGAGAAGGGCAATCGTCCGTGTTTTTTCAGATAGAGCTTTGTCTTCAGCAATCTCGAGCAAGGGCTTGACTGCAGACACTCCATGTTGCTTTTTCCAGTCCGAAAAGAGTCCAGAAAAATTTGGATCCTTTTCGGCCACGATTTGTCGAAGAAGACGCTGTCCTAAGTTTGGCTCGAAGTCGCGTTTCTGGATCGATGCATTTGCGATAGTCCCTAAGCTGATGAGTGCGCTCATTATGCAAATGATCAGGGTCGATTGACGAGCATTAACCATTGAGCATCTTCTCGAATTCTGCGAGCAAGTCGGCTTCGCTTGGTTTTTTTGGTTCTTCAGCTTCAGTCTTTGGGGCACTCACCAAACTCGCCTCTACTTCGGGAGCAAGTTGATCAAAAGAACTAGAGCTTGGTAAGACCTCTGGATTTTCGACAAGGGGTGATGGGCTTGCAGTCGCCGCAGGCTTTTCGACTGATCCGAGTCGACTCTTGAGGTCGGTGTTCTCCTGTTGAAGGCGTTTCAGGTTTGCTAAGTCGTCTTCGATCACGCTGTACTCGGCAAGCTTGCCCTCCAGTTGTGCGATTTTTCGTTTTAACTCAGTAGTGTCGGGACTTTGCTGAGTTTCAGACAAAATCGCTTTGGCAGCCGTGTTCTTTGCGAGCGTGAGCTCATTTTCAATTCGCGACTTATCCTGGATCAAAAGCTCCATGGCTCGAGATTGCTCCTTCATGCGGGCCTCAAGCGTTGAGATTTTATGAAGAAGCTCTGAATCGCCAGAGGTAGACCCATCGATGTCATGAGATCGCTGCGAGGCCAAAAAAGCAGCCTTTGCGGCCCCCGAGTTTTCAGGACTAGGAGTCATGATGCCCGAAGACTGAAGAAGCCCGAAGAGTTGTGCTCTCATTTGCTCGGCATCGGTGATCAGTTCATTCAAATAGACTTTGACCACGCTGGATGGAACGGCTTCTTCTTGAGAGCCGGTTCGTCGCTTTCTAAGAACGGTGTAAGTGAAGAAGCCCCCAATTAAAAGACAGATGAGAGCCGCCTCTAATAGAAGTGCTTCGGCCGTGAACTTCGAGAACAAGTGTACCCAAGAGGTCATCGTCTCTTCAGTGTGGGACTAGAGAAGAGTGGAGTCAAATCAGAGAATCTGTGGATCGCCTAGAGGGTGATTCGAAGCTCATTTTGAATTTGCGCATGGAGGATCTTGTTGGTCGCTAAAATTTCGGATCCTTCGATGGAAAAGCTTTTGCCTTGGAAGTCCGTCACTTTTCCGCCGGCTTCCTCGACAAGCAACGAGCCCGCAGCCACATCCCAAGGTGAGAGGTTGCGCTCCCAGAAACCGTCAAAAACCCCACGCGCTGTGTAGGCTAGGTCTAAAGCCGCGCTGCCTGGGCGACGAATCGCTCGCACGGTGGCACTGAGTTTTTCAAATGGACGCATTTCTAAAGGTAGTTCGTCTTTGCGATAGGTAAATCCAGTAGTCAGCAGCGAGTCTTTGAGTTGAGTTGTTTTTGATACTTTGAGGCGCTTTTTTTCGAGATAAGCGCCTTTTCCACGGATCGACCAATAAGTTTCTTTCAGTACGGGGTGATAGATGACTCCGACCACAACCTGGTTTTGCCATTCGGCCGCAATCGAGACACAGAACATGGGAAAGCCATGAACAAAGTTGGTCGTTCCATCCAGAGGATCTAAAATCCATCGTCCGTCTTTTGAGGGGTCTGATACACCCGATTCTTCCGCTAAAAAGCCAAAATCAGGCCGCGCCTTTCTAAGCACTCTTAATGCGGCCTGTTCCGCTTCCAGGTCTGCATTTGTGACAAGCCCTGCTTGCGCCTTCTCACGAACATCAAACGAACGACCAAAATACTGTAGAAGAACAGCTCCTGCGGCATGGGAGGCTTCGATCGTTTTGCTTTTGATTAGTGCTAGATTTCGATCCGAAAGAGCCGAGATTTTCATGTCTCCAGCTCCTCGGCTCGTAAGGAGAGCGCGATATCATCCTGGAAAGCCTTCCGAAGCTTTTGAGTGATCGGTCCAGGAGTTCCTTTGCCGATTTTGGTTTGGTCAACTTTTGTAACAGCCATGACCTCTTTGAGAGTGCTGGTGGCAAAGACTTCATCGGCCTCATAAAGACGCTGCTTGGGAAAACGGACCTCGCGAACTTCTAAATGATTTTCTCGCGCCAAGCGAATCACCGTTCGGCGCGTGATTCCATCGAGAATTCCAACATCCAGAGGCGGGGTGCAGATGATTCCACGACGAGCGTAAAAAAGATTAAAAGTGGTTCCCTCAGTCATGTTCCCTTCAAAGTCCGCTAAAAGTGCATCTTCAAAGCCGGCAGCGTTTGCCTCCAGGAAAGCCAGTAGACTGTTTAAGTAATTTCCCGACTTCATGGCAGGATCGAGCGCCTTGGGGTGGTTTCGATACCGCTCGACCACTTGGAGCTGTAGGCCTTTTTGGTGAGCGGCCTCAGTCGGAGTATCCACGGGCTGAACGATGATCGAAAACAGCGTGGGCGATAGGAGTTGGGATTTCCCAAAGCCGATTTTACCCACCCCTCGAGAGAGAATGATTCGACAGTATGCGTCAATTTTTCTTCCTGATGCCCGATCTTTACCAAAGGATTGCTGGTGGAAGTACTGGAGCGTACGTTCCATTTCTCGACGAAACTCCTCGCGAGATTGAGTCAGCGTCATGTGGCAAAGCTTTGCAGATGCCTCGAGGCGTTCGAGGTGAGCGTTCATTTGGTCAGTGAGAAACTTTCCCTGATACGAGCGGACGACTTCATAGAGGCTATCTCCATAAAGGTAGCTTCGGTCGAAGACGGAGATCGCTTCTTGCCCGGGAAAATAAAGTTTCCCTTGCACGTTCAGGACAGCGGAAATGGAAGAGGCCAAGGCGGGAATAGAGTCCATGCAAACACTATAGCGGGGGGCGAGATTCGTTGCTAGAAGCCATCCCTAGGCATGCTTGAAAATACCGAATCCCTGCTTCCCCTGGCCCCGGACCATCAGACGCTCCGCGCCTATTGTGTGGGCTTGGACGAGGAATCACTCGATGAACTGGGACGACTGCTCACCACCCTGGGCGTGAAGGTGGCAGGTCGGATTCTGATGACGAAGCGATCGGTGCACCCCGGCACCTACATGGGTAAGGGTAAGGTTCAGGAGCTCAAGGACCTCATGGATGCTCACCTAGCGCATGCTGCTATCATCGATGTTGATTTGTCCCCGAATCAGCTTCGGAACCTTGAAAAAGAGGTGGGTAAGCCCGTACTCGATCGACAAGGGGTGATTATCGAGATTTTTTCCAGGCACGCCCGAACCAAGGAGTCCAAGACCCAGGTCGAACTCGCCAAGCTTCAATACCTGCTCCCGCGCCTCATGCATTTTTGGACGCACTTCGAGCGCCAACGAGGCGGCATCGGGAATAAGGGGATGGGGGAAAAACAGATCGAAGTCGACCGGCGTCTGGTGAAAAACCGGATGTCGATTTTGCGGGGAAGGCTCGCCGATATTGCCAAGGAGCGCGAGATTCAGCGCTCGAGCCGTAAAGAAGTCCTGAAAGTAGCGCTGGTCGGATACACGAATGCCGGAAAATCGACCCTCCTGAATGCTCTGACCGAGAGCCGAGTGCTTGCCGAAGATAAGCTTTTTGCGACGCTCGATGCCTCGGTTCGTGCGCTCGATCCAGACTGTCATCCGCCCATTGTGGCCATCGACACAGTGGGTTTTATTAATCGTCTGCCGCCCGGTTTAGTGGCCTCGTTTCGCTCCACGCTCGAAGAGTTGCATGAGGCGGAGCTGCTCATTCATGTGGTGGATGCCAGTTCAACTCAAGCCCGCGAGCAGATGGAAGTGACTGAAAAGGTGCTTCAGGAACTCGGTGTTGGCGATAAGCCCAAGATCGTGGTGCTCAATAAGATGGATTGTATTCCGGATTCAGGCGCGCGGATTCAGGCTCGAACTCTGGCCCCAGGATCAGAGCGTATTTCGGCGTTGGTAAAAGAGGACGTTCGCCGACTTCGCGACCGAGTGCTCGAGTATTTCCGAAGCCATCTGGAAGTGTATGAAGTGGTGATTCCATATTCGGAAAGCAAAATGCACGCGATGATTCACGCGCACGGCTCAGTGGAGCTTGCCCGCGAAATTGAAAAAGGCATGTTCTACCGCGTGCGCATGGCCGAAGGTTGGGCAAAGAAACTAGGGCTAGTGAAGTTTAGGCTTTAGCGTTGCTTTCGGGGTCCGTCAGTTTTTTGGATTGAAAAACTCGTTCGAGTGTAAAGTGAGTCTGTCCTGAAAAGATGGCCACAAGTTCCTGGTTCAATCGAATTGTAACCGCGCCTTCAGCCTTAAGCGGCTGTCCTTTAGCCGCGAGTCGATCTTGAATTTCTGATTGCTCAAAAGAATGTATCGCTCGAGTTTGTCCCTGGCGAATCTGCAGGGCTTCAGCTTCCGATACCTGAATGGATGGAAACTCATCGAGCATTTTCTCGAATGGGACAAAGCAGTGTAGGGCGCTGATTGAAGTTCCTGCCTCGAGCGCTTCACAGATCTCTCGAAGCGCTTGCGCCTTTTCGAGCCGATATTTTCCTGAGCCCGTTCTTTCGAGCGTTTCGAGGTAGGCTAGCGATCCTAGGCGTTTGCCCAGGTCTTGTCCAAGAACGCGAATATAGGTGCCCGCGCTGCAGCTGACACGAATGTTTGCCAGCGGAGGCGAGTAGTCGAGAACTTCGAATTC
Organism: Bdellovibrionales bacterium; assembly: GCA_018968995.1. Classification (GTDB taxonomy): domain Bacteria; phylum Bdellovibrionota; class UBA1018; order UBA1018; family UBA1018; genus CAIOHW01. Next base: position 10,434 of record JAGWZD010000018.1, on the reverse strand, counting down.
GTGGATACGCACCTCTGAGGGCTTTCGTTCAATTTCAATTCCTTCTCGCGCTAGCTCATAGAGTACTTTGCCACCAATCTTTTTGGCAGAGTGCATTGGTGGGGTTTGGAGGTAAGCGCTTTCAGTGAAGCGCGTGGCTTCCTGACGGATCTCGCTAAGCGATAAGGGCAGAGCGTCACAGGTTTGGCTTAGGGGTTCCGTAGGATCTCCTGGGATCGTGGTGGCCCCGAAGCGAATGCGTGCACGATATTCTTTTCTTGAGCCCAGGAAATATCGGGAAAGCTTCGTTCCATCGCCCACGCACACCAGCAAAAGACCGGTCGCGAAAGGATCAAGCGTTCCGCCATGACCAAACTTGGGAAGATCGCGCTTCTTCAGGGGGGGGCCCGCGGCCGTGGATGCGTTCAGCAGGGCACGTTGAAGCGCCTCAATGACTCCAAACGAAGAGATTCCTTCTGGTTTGGCGACCAGGAGGCAGCCACTCGTAAAGGTCATAGGCAGCTATCCTTCGGAGGAGATTTTTTTCAGAAGTTCGTGCACCCGGTAGGTATTCTCAAAGCCCGTGTCGGCTTTGAATACAATCGTCGGGATATGACGAACCGTTAGAACCGAAGCCAGATGCCGGCGCAGAAAGCCCGAAGCCGAAGTCAGGCCTTTGATGCAGTCCTTGAGCTTTTTTTCGTTCTCTTCGCGTGCCTTGGTGTTTTCATTGCCATCCTCGCCGGCCTGAAGAGCATGTGCGCCAAGTAAAGTCACTAGAACAGTGGCCTGCGAGCCATCCGGAGTAACCTGGCAGGAGGTGAACGTGATTGAAGAAATACGCGGATCTTTCAGTTCACGCGGAACGACCTTCGAGAGCTCTTCCAGAATCACGGCCTCAAGCCGTGCGCGACGAATCGGCTGCATCAAATCCTCAGCTGAGCTCAGGCGTGATCAGATCGATCTGGTACGCTTCGATTAGATCTCCTGGCTTGAGATCATTATAATTCTCGAGTCCGATACCGCACTCGTAGCCCTGGGCCACTTCTTTTGCATCGTCCTTGAAGCGCTTGAGTGAGGACATCTTGCCTTCGTAGATCACGCGACTATCACGAAGCAGCCGCACATTTGCCCCACGTAAGATCTTGCCGTCGATAACTGCCGAACCAGCGATCATGCCAACCTTTGGAACGGTGAAAGTCTGACGAACTTCGGCGCGGCCCAAGAACTTCTCGACCTTTTTCTTGTCGAGTAGTCCCACCATGGCCTTTTTCACGTCATCTAAAAGCTCGTAAATAATATTGTAGCACATCACTTCGATGTGCTCGGCCTCTGCCAGTTGACGTGCCTTGGTTTCGGGACGGACGTTAAATCCTAGAATAATCGCGTTCGAGGCACTTGCCAGCAAGACATCACTTTCAGAAATGCCGCCAGCACCTGCGAAGATCACCTTCACTTTGACCTTATCGGTCGAGGTCTTTTGAAGGCTTTCACGAACAGCCTCTAAAGAGCCAAAAACATCGGCCTTTAAAACAACGGGCAGTTCTTTTACGCCGCCTGCCTGAACCTTCGAGAACAAATCTTCAAGGCTCATCTTGCCCGCAGCCGACGAGGCAAGTGCTTGCTTGGCCTTGATCTGCTGAAGTCGATTTTCCGCAATTAAACGAGCATCAGATTCAGTCTTCGTGCAATCAAAAGCTTCACCAGCGTTGGGGACTCCTTCGAGTCCTAAAATCTCGGCAGCCATTCCTGGAGCGACCACTTCGATCTGCTGACCCAAATGGTCCATCATCGCTTTTACTCGACCAGCGTAGGGTCCAGCGACAATAGAGTCTCCCACGCGCAGCGTGCCGCGTTTCACGAGAAGGCTGACCACTGCTCCGCGACCTTTTTCAAGTCGGGCTTCGAGGACTACGCCACTTGCTCGCGCTTCGGGGTTGGCTTTCAGATCCAAGACCTCGGCTTGCAATAGAATTCCCTCGAGTAGCTTATCGAGATTGGTTCTTTTAATTGCCGACACGGGAATGAACATGGTTTGTCCGCCCCAGTCCTCGGCGAGCAAGTCGAGTTCGGCTAAAGCCTGTTTCACACGCTCAGGGTTCGCCCCCGGTTTGTCGATCTTGTTTACGGCTACGATGATCGGCACACCTGCCGCTTTTGCGTGGCTCAAGGCCTCACGGGTTTGCGGCATCACACCGTCATCCGCCGCAACCACTAGGATAACGATATCGGTTACGTTTGCACCACGAGCGCGCATCGAAGTGAAGGCTTCGTGGCCAGGAGTATCGATAAAGGTAATGAGCTTGCCGTCTTGTTCAACGGTATAAGCACCGATGTGCTGGGTGATACCGCCAGCCTCTTTTGCGGCGACGTTAGCACTTCGAATCGCATCTAAAAGAGAGGTCTTTCCGTGGTCAACGTGACCCATGATGGTCACAACGGGGGGACGGAGCTTGACGCTTTCGGCTGAGTCCACCGCTGCTTCGATCAGGTCGGCTTCTTTAAAGGCGATGTCGCGGACTTCGTACTGGTACTCTGAGGCTAGTAGAGTGGCCGTATCAAAGTCGATCGACTGATTCATGGTGGCCATTTGGCCCATTCCCATCAGTTTACGAATCACTTCTACAGCTTTCACTCCAAGCTGCGCAGCAAAGTCCTGGATGGAGATGAGCTCTCCCATTTCCACAACGCGCTTCTGCGCCTTCATTTGAGTCACTTGAGTGCTCTTCGTTGATTTTCCAAGAGGGAGCTTCTTTTTCTTAGGCAAGAAGACCATCTCTTTTTTGCGGTAGTCGGCAAAGCGCACGTCTTCGGGACGAATATTGACTTCGCGCCCACCACCGCCACGTTTCTTGGCGGCTTCTTCTTCGGCCATCTGATCCAAGTTTTCCTTGGTCATTCGAATGACGCGAAAGCCATCCTTGTCTACTGCGGGTCCTGGCCGAGCCGACCCTTCACCGCGCGGAGTGATGCCTCCAGGGGCTGGTGAGGCTGGCTTGATCATGGGTCTAGGAGGGGGTGCTGTGACTTCTGCAATTTTCAGAATGCTTCGGCGAGGAGCCACTGGTCTTTGGGGGAAAACCGGAACAGACTTTTTCGCGGATGGTTCTGTTTCGCTCACGGTAGCGGCTTCTTGGGTTTCGCCACCTTGTAGTGTCATTTCGCCTTCAGCTGTAGCCCCAGTACCCAGAGAGGCCTCGAAGGATTCCTGCTCAAGTGAGAGTTCGCTGGACTCAAAAGACTCGGAGACGGCCGACTCATCAGCCATTCCTGAATCCTGAGGCTGACGAAGCATGTTCGGTGGAGCAATTGTTTCGACTTCGCCGTCAGCGCGAACTCGGCGTCGGATCACGCCGGCAGTTTTCTGGACGGCCGAACCTGCAGCAGAAGCTGCCGGAGCTGCCTTCTCAGTCTTCGCCGGAGCTGCCTCATCAGTACTACTCTCTGCTTTGCGACGGGCTTTAGTGACAGCAGCCTTGGGTGTTGCAGCGGGTTTTGTCGTGGTTTTGCTTCCCGATGCTTTTGCACTCGCGGCTTTAGTCACCGTCTTTGCGGCACTGGAGGTACTTTTAGTGGAAAGCCCTGCTCGAGCTGCGGCGAGGTCAGCCTCTGAAAGCTCGCTCATATGGTTCTTGACCTTGATTCCTAGTCCTCCAAGCTTATCGAGCAGAGAAAGGGAATCGATGCCAAGTTCCTTGGCCAGCTCATAGACCTTTACTGGTTCTTGCTGGGTTGTGTTTTCCATGTTGTCCTTCAGTTCCGTCATTCCGTTATTTCAATCCGTCCTACTAATTTACCCATTTCCTCAGCAGCACTATTCGGTGGTCTTCTTTTCTTCTTCGCGCATCATCTCACGAAGTCGCGCTTCGGCTTGGCTCTTGGCATCGTTACCACCGATCTCTGCTACAGTTGGCGCTACCGTCATGGTCGCCATGATCGCGTCCACTTTGTCTGCAACGGCTGCAGCGCCATCTTTTAGCTTCTGCGCAGCATCAGCCGACTCATACCCTGGAATTTTCTGCAGGGCTTCTAAGGAGGCCTCAGCGACCTGTCTCACGCTCAAGTAACCCGCACCGTAAATCGAGTGGGCCATCGTCTCCTGAATGCCTTCGATGTGCTTCAGGTTGAAGATAGATTCTGCAGTACGCTTCTGCAGCTTGGACTTCGAAATGATGTCGAGCTTCCATCCCGTGAGCTGCGAAGCTAAGCGTACATTTTGCCCGCGGCGACCGATTGCCAATGAGAGCTGATCGTCTTCTACCATGATCTCCATCGATTTTGTGCGCTCATCAAGTCGCACTGAAGAAATTTCAGCAGGAGCAAGCGACGATCGAACGAACATCACCGGATTGTCAGACCAGGGGATAATATCAATTTTTTCTCCCCGAAGCTCTTGGATAACATTTTGAACGCGAATGCCTTTCATGCCAACGCAGGCACCAACCGGGTCAACATCCCGGTCCTTGGACACTACGGCAATTTTGGCTCGGGCGCCCGGTTCACGAGAGCAGAGCTTGATCTCTACAATTCCGTCGCGGATTTCTGGAACCTCTACCTCAAACAGTTTGATGAGGTATTTTGGAGAGGTCCGTGACAAATAGATCTGTGGGCCTCTGGTCGTGTGAGCAACGTCCGAAAGATAGGCTTGAACGCGGTCGCCTGGTTTAAAGATTTCACCAGGAATGATTTCGGTACGAGGAAGAACAGCGTCTGTTTTTCCAAGATCGATGATCAAATTACCTCGCTCCACGCGTCGGGCAATTCCGGTGATGACCTCACCTTTACGGTGTATGAACTCGTTGTAAATAATTTCCCGCTCGGCATCCCGAACCTTCTGAAAGATCACCTGTTTAGCGGTTTGAGCGTCAATACGACCAAATCCTGGACCTTCAACCTTTACGCCAAGTTCATCTCCGATGCTGCACTCAGGGTCGAGGACGCGAGCTTCTTCTAGGTTGATCTCTTCAGATTCCTCAAGCATCTCAGGTTCTGACTCGACTACTTTTTTGAAGAGGAACAAATCGATCTCTCCAGTGTCTGAGTTGTAATGAGCCTCGAGTACAGCGTTCGGTCCGTAACGCTTTTGTGCAGCCGACAAGATCGCTTGTTCTAGCGCGCTGATGATGATCTCGCGCTTGATTCCACGATCTTTACCAACGGATTCGATGACTCGTGCTAATTCTGAAGTATTCATGCTTACCTCTAGTTACGTTTCTGTCGACTTTTAGAGTCTGTTTGCTCCTGATCTGAAAAATCAAAATCAGGATCCAGGTTTGCCTTGGCCACTAAAGCCAGGGGAATTTTAATCTCGGCATTGCCGATATTCGATCTCATGTGAACTTTCCCTGAGTTAAAACCTAGGAGCTCACCGAGAAAATTTTTCTGTCTTGGGTTTAAGGATGCGTAAGAGTTGTTTTCGAGTTCCTCCGCTGCGAGCGGGCGGAACGTGTTCAGGCGAATGCGTCGTCCTTTGAAACGCATGAAGTCCTGCTCTTTGCGTAAAGGGCGGTCAACGCCGGGCGAGGAAACTTCGAGCTCATAAGCGCCGCTCTTAAACAGTTCAGTCACTTCAGGGAGCTGCTCAAGAGGTTGATCCAACGCTTTCGAGACCAGAGCGCAGTCTTCAATACCAATACCGCCCGGTTTATCGATGAATAATCTTAAGATCATCTGTCGGTGGGTCTGGACCTCGACATGAACAAGCTCATATCCTAGCGCAGCAAGGATCTCCGTGAGGCGAAACATCAGCCGGTCTTCGACCTTCACGCTCTGGGCTGAGTTCAGATCTGCCTCAGAGGTTCTGGCTAAAGAGGTGTTTTGTTCTGGGTTTGTCTCAACTTTACTCATGGCTTCGCTTTGGTCCCTCGTCAGGCCAAAAAAAAAGGTGGGGTTTTGGCCCACCTTGGTGATCCGGTTTCCCCCCCCTCTTAACACAGGCACAAAGATCTTCCCAAGCGAAAACATTGCCTTGGCAGCGCTTGACAGGGCCCGGGGTCGGGTCCTTAATGAGGGGAATGATGCAGCGCCCTGTTCTCACTCGGGTTTTCGGTATTTTGATTTTAGGGACTCTGTCTATAGGGGGGCTTTTGCGACCAGCGGGCGCCCAGGGAGAAGGCCTTTCCTCGAACTCTCTGACTGTGGTTTGGAAGCGATTCGAGGACCGGGCTGGGCAGTCTCAAGCGGTCGAGCAGACTCTTCGGGCCTTTAACGACTCGGAATTAAGGGCTTTACCGCACAAGCGTCTTGCGTCGTCTGGAGGAACAATAAGCCAAGGGCCTTTGTTGTCCTCAGTGCTAGAGACTGCGATGAAGGATCTTAGTGCTGAGGCTCGATCTCAGATCGACTTAGTGGTGCTTCATGGCGAGGCGGGACGCCACGCGTGGATTCCAAGGGCCTTAGTCACGCGTTCCTCGTTGCTGCTTGCGATGCCCGATCGAAATAGCGTGATTCCTTCGGGAAGCCACTCGAGACTTCAAGCAGAGGAGCTTCCTTTCAGTACCTATGGGCTTCAGCGTGTTCAACGCGTGGAGCTGACCAACTATCGCGAACGCTTCGGATCGTTCTACCTGAAGCGCCGCACCGATCCAGCGGCGGTGCGCGGAGAGAAAGTATTCATTCAGAATTGCATGGCCTGTCACTCGCAGTGGGGTAAAATTCCCTCTGTTGAGACGGACTCGCTGGTTGCGCAGTTGCGGAAGCACCCCCGAAATTCGGGCTATCAGGGGTTAAGCTCAAAGTCTGAGAAAGCCCTTTTTAGCTATTGGGCGGCCTATCGTTTGGAGCAGGGGGCTCAGGAGGCGCCCTCAGCCATCAAGAACTCCGAAAAGCGGTAGCGAACAGCCGCGGGTTTCGTTACATTTCGGCGGTCATGTCGCATCCTTCGCATTCAAGAAATGAAGTTCGTGTCCGTTTTGCTCCGTCTCCCACCGGTTTTCTGCACATCGGTGGCGTGAGAACGGCGCTATTCAATTGGCTCTATGCCCAGCAGCAAGGCGGAAAGTTCTTGCTCCGAATTGAAGATACTGATCTTGAGCGCTCTGAGGAGCGCTTTACAGCAGACATTCTGGCCTCAATGAAGTGGCTGGGGCTGACTTGGGATGAAGAGCCACTGTATCAGAGCAAGCGATTGGAGCTGTACCTGCAGCGGGCTGAAGAGCTGATCGCTAAGGGGCATGCTTACAAGTGCTGGTGCACCGAAGCTGAAGTTGAAAAAATGCGAGAGGAACTTCAGGCAGCAGGCAAGAAGCCCATGTATGATCGTCGTTGCCGCCAACGCCGCGAGCCCGGACCTGTTGGCGCTCCTTATGTGATTCGCGCAGCGATTCCTCTGGAAGGCTCGATTGAGTTTCACGACATGATTCGTGGGCCTATTAAGTTTGAAAACGTTGATCTGGATGATTTCGTGCTGATTCGCTCTAATGGCGCTCCAACCTATAATCTTTCGGTGGTCGTCGATGATGTCTATTCGCGAATGACCCACATTGTTCGGGGTGACGATCACATCAACAATACTCCTAAGCAGATGCACCTCTATCAGTTCTTTCAGTATCCGGTACCGAAGTTTGCTCATCTGCCAATGATTCTCGGGCCTGACAAAAAGAAACTATCCAAGCGGCATGGCGCTGTTTCGGCCAACGTGTATCGCGGAGAAGGGTACCTGCCTGAGGCGCTTCTGAATTTTTTGGCGCGTCTGGGTTGGAGTCATGGGGATCAAGAAGTTTTTTCGATTGATGAGATGGTGAAAGCATTCTCGTTTGATCATGTGCAGGTGAGCTCAGCGGTTTTTAATCTTGAGAAGCTCCAGTGGCTCAATGCTACGCATATTCGTGCATCAGCACCATCGCGACTCGCCAAGATCGTGATTGAGGACTTCGCCTCGTTTTTCACCCCTGATTCGCTGGCTCGCGTCGACACCAAGATTGGTCATGGATTGATCACGGCTCATTTGTCGAAGGTGAAGTTGATTCAAGAAATCGCTGAGCCTCTGGTGACCCTTTGTACGTCGGGGTCGATTGAGTTTGATGCGTCGATCATCAAATGGGGAAAGACCCCTGAGGCAAAACCTGCTCTTAAGAACGCCATTTCCCAGGCCGTGGCGCAACTCAGTGCCAAAGTAAAAGCTCACGGCCCAGTGTCTCGTTCTGGTGCGGATTTGTCGTGGGGCACGACTCCATCGCTTGCTGATCTCGGCATGGGGCACGGAGATGTGGACGGATTTTTCAAATCCCTAGGCGAGCAGTTTGGAGTCAAGCTCGGAGACTTAGTAGCTCCGATGCGTGTGGCACTGACTGGAAAAGCCGTGAGTGCATCGGTATTTGATCTGGTGAGTCTGCTTCCGTGGAATGAAGTCGAGTCACGCTTGAAGAAATTGGAGACGCTCTGATGAGCGAGCAGAACTCACAGCAAGCGCCATCTCAGCATCGAGGGCCTCCGACGGATGTGGCGTCGGTACTCAAGCAGGTGCATCGCCCAGAGCGAGCTGTTGTGACTGCAGGAATGCCTTATGCCAACGGACCGCTTCACCTGGGGCACCTAGCAGGAGCCCATGTTCCGGCCGACACTTTTGCCCGATGGATGACCCTGCTCATTGGGCGCGAGAATGTTCTTTTTGTGAATGGAACCGATGATCATGGTTCCACCAGCGAAGTGGCCGCGATGCAGGCAGGAAAGCCCATCCGTGAGTTCATTGACGCGATTCATGATCGTCAGCAGGAGACGCTCAGGCGGTATTCGATCGGTGTGGATGTTTACACGGGCACTTCTTCGCCGGAAACCTTTCCAACTCACCAGGTGCTCGCTCAAGATTTTATTCGAAAGCTCTATAAAAACGGAATGCTCGAAAAGCGCACAAGCCTGCAATGGTTTGATCCGAAACTGTCGCGCTTTCTTCCTGATCGTTACGTGAAAGGGAAGTGTCCGAATCCGCAGTGTGATAACGAGAGCGCCTATTCGGATGAGTGCGATCGCTGCGGAATGCAGTACGAACCCAGCAAACTCATCAATCCCAAATCGGCAATCAGCGATACGGTTCCAGTGATGAAGGAAACTGTCCACTGGTGGCTCGATATGTGGAAGGTTTCTGATGTTTTAGGCGAATGGCTCAAAGGGAAGACCGAGTGGAGGAAGCCTGTTCTAGCTGAGGTTTTGGGCACGGTTTTGCCCACCTGCTCTTTCGATGCCGCGAGTGAGGCCGCCTACAAGGAGATCAAGTCGCAGCTTCCCAAGCACAAGCCGCGCTACGCTCCTGGAAGAAAAGTGGCTCTTCAGTTTGAAAATAAGCCTGAGATGGAAGCTGGGCGTGCGGCGCTTTCTAAAATTGGCATCCAGACCGAGCTGGTGAATGGTTGGGCACATCGCTCGATCACACGTGATGTGGCCTGGGGCATTCCGTTGCCGGTAGATCTTGATCCAGAAATGGCCGGGAAAACTCTTTATGTATGGCCCGACTCACTCATTGCGCCGATTTCTTTTTCGAAGGTGGCCTTGAAAAAAAGTGGACGCGATCCTGAGCGCTACAAAGAATGGTGGAGTAATCCAAACGCCAAAGTCTATCAGTTTTTGGGCCAGGATAATGTGTTTTTCTACGTGCTCATGCAGGGCGCGATGTGGCTTGGCACTCAGCCCGATCCGATGCACCTGCCCAAATCAGGCGAGCTGCAGATGACCGATATCTTCGGTTGCTATCATTTGCTCGTGAATGGCGAAAAAATGAGCAAGTCTCGCGGGAACTTTTTTACCGGCGATCAGCTGCTCGATGAGAAGGGCTATTCCGCTGACCAGATCCGATATTTTCTTTCAACGCTGACCCTTCCAGAAAAAGCTTCGAACTTTGATGTGACAGCGCTTGATGAGCGCAATAAGTTTTTAGCTGGTCCGATGAACGCGTCGTTTGAAAAGCCGATCTCGGCTTGCCATTCGAAATTTGGTGGTCGGGTTCCAGAGGGCGTAGTTCTTGAGAAAATTGAACAGGAGACCCTTCAGGTGGTGCGTCGCTATGTGAAAGCTATGGCCCGGGCCGACTACGCGAATCTACTTGGGGCCATTGAGAACTACGCTCGCACGATTAATAGCCTTTTTACCCAGTTTAAGCCCCATGATGATCGTTTTCCGGAAGAGGCGAGGCGAAACGCCCTGTACTCAAGCTTTTATGTACTCAAGAACTTGATGATCATGCTGTGGCCCTTTGTTCCAGAGACCATGGACCGTCTGCGGCAATCTCTCAGGCTAGAGCCTTCGGTGTTTCGTATTGATGAACTTGGCAAGCCCATGAAGGCAGGCCACGAGATCGGGCCCAAACAACAGTATTTTCCGGCCGTCGCTGGAGATGTGTCCGGATCCGATCAAGAGGCTTGACCGTCGGAATTGGCCTGCGCTAGAACGCAGCCTCCTGCTGGGGAATCGTCCAATGGTAGGACTCCAGACTCTGACTCTGGCTATCTAGGTTCGAATCCTAGT
>JAGWZD010000336.1 GCA_018968995.1 Bdellovibrionales bacterium | reverse complement strand
ATTTTCTTCGGACGAGTTTTTGCTGGCTTTTGTGCTGCGAATATTTCAGTGGCCTATGCCTATGTCACGGACGTGACCACCCCTGAAAATCGATCAAAAGGAATGGGACTGATCGGTGCTGGGTTTGGTTTAGGCTTTATTGTTGGGCCTGCGATTGGGGGAATCCTTTCACGCTATGGATATGATGCCCCAATGTTCGCTGCTGCTATTCTGACTTTCGCGAATATCATTTTAGCCTGGTTCAAACTCAAAGAGCCTATTGCCAATCAAGAGTTGCGAGAGAAAAGTCGACTTCAACGTCAGTGGGGCCTCCAACAAGCCAAAGATCTTTTGTCTTCAGTAAGAGTAGCGCGGCCCGTTCAACTGTTTTTTTTGGTCACGCTAGCGCTCACCCAAATGGAGGCCGTATTTGCTCTTTTTATGCTCGATCGGTACGGCTACGACGCTCAACATGCGGGCGTTTTGCTCGCGATCATGGGCGTGATCATGGCTATCGTGCAGGGGGGACTCGTCGGTAAAATCTCAAGCAAGGTCCCTGAAATCCAATTGATTGCCTCAGGAACCCTGATTTCTGGTGTGGCGCTCAGCCTTTTTGCCATGTCGAGCTCTCCCTCAGGTGTATTGATTGCCCTGACTTTGATGGCCATCTCACATGGATTTGTCCAGCCCTCGCTTTCGGCGTTAGCTTCCAAAGGCGCGCCGGACGCCCAGCGAGGAGCAACGATGGGTATCTTCCACTCCGCTGGAAGCCTCGCTCGAGTCGTTGGCCCCCCAGCGGCGGGCTGGCTATACGACCATATGGGAACTAGCTCACCTTTTTGGATGGGGGCTGGGATTCTTGCTCTGGGTTCAGTGACTGCTGTGTTGAGCCTATCGCACCTGCTTCCGGAAGCTCAGTCCCGCTGAAGCTTTCATCCTCTGGCCATAGGGCTATGTTCTTGAATAGATGCAGCTCTCCAGGACTATCCCGCTCACCGAAAATCGCGCGATCCTGCTCACGCCGAGACAAAAGCGCGAGGTTAATGGCAATAAATCCGACGCCCAGAAGGATGATGACTAACCCTACAATCAGAGTAAGAACCAAAAGAATTGAGCCCGTACCAGGCGGTAAAAGAGTCGGCACAGTCAATGAAAGACTCAGCATTGTCCCTCAGTAGGGATGCAACGCTCTGACCAACTGAAGGCCTTTTAGTTCTGGGCGCGAGCTGGAGGTACCGCTAAGAGGTCGATTGCTAGCTCCACAGGAATTGATGGGGCTGCTGCGCCGCCTGCACCACCGTCATCCTTGGACGGATCGATCTTGAGCGCGGCAAAATCTGCTGCGGTATCGACGTCCGCCTTTGGCCCAAGCGACAACACATAATGAGCCAGTGCCCAGCGATCGTCTGAGGGAAGCGTCCCGAAAACGGGCATCTGATTCAACCCATTGGTGAGTGTCTTGAACACCCCAGTTGGCTTACGACCGTTTTTCCATCCCTCGGCCGCCGTCAAATTGCGGGGCTTCGGATTCAGGCCCGCTCCGGCAATACCGTCGCCCTTACCTCCTGCTCCATGACAGGAAGCGCACTGTTGCTCGAAGGCGACCTTCCCTTTGGCGACTAGTTCCGGCGTTGAAACCCATGCTTTTTTAAACTGCGACTTCCCCGTTGGCGCACCGAAAGGAGCAGCGACAGACCCCTTTACGTAAACTTCGCCCGGTCGAAAAAGCAGGTCTGTTGCGGTGAGAACAATAAAGATCGCTAAAAATACAAACGAAGTGACAAAAATCAGGCCGTTTTCTTTGCGATCATACTTCAGACCCATGAAGACCAGACCCACCAATGCGGCCTTCACCATGGCTACCAAAAGAGCCACGGTGAAATTAAAGGCTCCGAGATCCACCTTCGAGATGGCCACGGTGATCACTGTTAAAATCAGAAGCGCCACACCCACGGCCACTGCCGTTTTCTCAGGCAGAATAAAATGATGGTGATCGTGGCTCGTGTGATTCTTATCCGCTGACTGATGCTTTTCGTGTTGATCCGACATTTTAACTTTCCCTTTCGAGTGCGATCAGCCCACCAAGTACATCAGCGGGAACAAAAAGATCCAAACCATGTCCACAAAGTGCCAATAAAAACCAACGAGTTCCACTGGGGTATAAAAGGCAGGCGAAAACTCGTTTCTCAGGGTCCGAATCGCCAACCATACCATAAGCCCCATTCCCACGATCACGTGGAAGGCGTGGATTCCGGTCATCACAAAATACAGAGAGAAAAACAAAGGGGTTTTGGGATGAGCAAGAACGGGATCGGTGCTCGAAAAATTTCCTCCAGGCAAAAGTCCATGATGAATTTTTGCGGAATACTCGATGTACTTCACCACCAAAAACCCACAAGAGAGCAAGAACGTCAGCGCCAGATGAATCAAAATCCTGTTCTTCTGACCTCTTTGCGAGGCGATCACGGCCAAAACCATCGTCAAACTACTAGAGATCAGGATCACTGTGTTTGTGAACCCCAGCTTCCAATCTAAGTGATGCGAGGCCTTGTGAAACATGTCGGGGTACATCGAGCGAAACAT
>JAGWZD010000017.1 GCA_018968995.1 Bdellovibrionales bacterium | reverse complement strand
TCTCCGGAGTCCGGCAAAACAACCTGAAAAACATCACTGTAGAGTTTCCCGCACGGAAAATCTCAGTGGTCACAGGTCTTTCCGGAAGCGGCAAAAGCTCTCTCGCTTTTGATACCCTCTACGCCGAAGGCCAGCGGCGATACATCGAAAGCCTATCGACCTACACTCGGCAGTTCCTCGATAAGATGCCCAAACCGGACTTGGATTCTATTGAGAATATCCCCCCGTCGATTGCGTTGGAGCAGAAAAACCAAGTCTTGAACTCCCGAAGCACGGTGGGTTCGCAGACTGAGGTGCTGGATCACCTTCGAGTTCTTTATGCCAAGGTTGGTGAAACAAGCTGTTTGGACTGTGGGGGTGAAGTTCGAAAATTAGAGCCCCAAGCTCTCTTAGAGTGGGCCGAAAAATGGGCGCCAGGTCGGAAATGCGCTATCGCGGCGCCTCTACAGCCCGCACCTTCGACTGCCGAGCCCGCTCGTGTGAAACAAAAAAAAACGCAAAAACCAAAGAAAGGGGCCAAAAAGAAGTCTGTCAGTCTCCAGACGGCATCCTTACAAAGTCATTTTGAGATCCTCAGAGAGCAAGGCTACCGAAGACTCTTATACCGATCCCCCAAGGATCAGGCGATCGGCCTTGATCTTGAGGAACTAGGTCTACCGGAATTTCCACAAATTCCAGACACTGCTCTTCAAGAGGGGCGCCTCTTTATCATCATCGATCGCCTCAAAATTGCTAAACACGCTCCAAATGAGAGTCTTGATACTGAAACACGTACTCGCCTCAGCGACTCGATTCGACAAGCTTTGTCCGTAGGACGCCAAAGGATTCTTTGGATAGAGTATGCGTCGGATTCAGACTCTGCTGCGCTATGGAAGATTCAAGACCTGCGCTTTTCGTGTGTCCAATGCGGAAGAGAACATCAAGAGGCCGAGCCGAATCTTTTTTCGTTCAATAGTCCCATGGGCGCCTGTGCTCGATGTAGCGGGTTCGGCTACACTCTAGAACTTGACGAGAACTTGATCGTGCCTGACCCGTCAAAAACTTTGAAAAACGGGGCTATCGATCCTTTCTCAAAACCCTCTTTTCAGGACTGGCAAAAAGACTTGTTTCGCTTCTGCGAAAGAAACGGAATCTCCGTTGGAAAGCGATATCGCGAGCTCACTTCAAAACAGCGCGAATTGATTTGGAAGGGCTCCCCTGATGATAAAATCTTTCCAGGAATCCTTGCCTGTTTTGAGGAACTTAAACGCTGGAAATACAAACTCCATGTGCGGGTTTTTATTCGCAGGTACCAAGCTCAGCTGCTCTGCCCCGACTGTCAAGGAGCGCGACTTCGTGCCGAAGCTAGAGCCGTCACAGTCGCTGGCAAGAGTCTCCCAGAACTCTTGCTTTTGCCTATCGATGAAACTCTTGATTGGTTAACCAGTCTTGGAAAAACCTTGCCAACGAAAGAACGAAAGATAGCTTCTGAAATCTTTCAGCAAGTTCAGCGCAGGTTAGAATTCCTAGTAGAAGTAGGTGTCGGATACCTTACTTTATCTCGCCTTACCCGGACACTCTCTGGGGGCGAATATCAGCGAATCTGTCTTGCCACACAGCTGGGTAATGGACTCTGTGGCACTCTTTATGTCTTGGACGAACCCTCAATAGGGCTACACGCAGCAGACACACATCGATTGATCCGGATCCTGAAGCGCCTCCGTGACCAAGGCAACACGGTTGTCGTGGTGGAGCATGACCTTGAGGTCATGAAAAACGCCGACTGGCTGGTAGAACTCGGTCCCGGAGCGGGTAGCCGAGGTGGCGAACTCGTATGTCAAGGTACGGCTTCGCAACTAGGAAAGTCTACTGATTCTGTTACTGGAAAATACATCTCTGGAACTTCTCGAGTGGAACCCGTGCGCTCACTCCGACCTGCACGGGCAAAACGCGGAATAAAAATCACTGAATGTAGTGAGAACAATCTGAAGTCGATCAATGTCGACTTTCCGCTCGATCGGTTTGTCGTAGTGACCGGTGTATCCGGATCTGGGAAGAGCACTCTTGTTCATAAAACCCTGCACCATGCGCTCGCACGAATCATTCACAGACAAACGGATCTAGACGTCGGTCGATTTAAGAATATTTACGGAGCAGAGCAGATTTCTGGAGTAGTCCTATTGGACCAATCCCCCATTGGAAAGAGCAGCCGATCCAATCCCGCCACTTACCTGAAAGCGTGGGACGAGGTTCGACGGGTCTATGCTAGTCAGGCGCTTGCACTACGTAGAGGCTACACCCCCCAACACTTTTCATTCAACGTAGATGGGGGAAGATGCCCCGTTTGCAAAGGTGAAGGCGAAATCGCTATCGATATGCACTTTATGGCAGAGGTACGAATTCCCTGTGAAGAGTGTAATGGGAAGCGTTTCAAAAAGTCGATCTTGGACGTCACGTATCGTGGAAAGGATATTTTCCAATTATTGCAAACCACGATCGATCAAGCCTACGAGCTCTTTCAGGACAACCCCACCATGAGAAGAAAGCTTGGAATTCTTCGGGAGGTTGGCCTTGGTTATCTACAGGTGGGACAAAGCTCGACCACTTTATCTGGCGGAGAATCTCAGCGCCTTAAAATTGCAGCAACTTTGGATGACCGAACTTCAGAAAATCTACTATACATCTTTGACGAACCCTCAACTGGCCTTCATCTGGACGATGTAAAAAAACTACTGAGAGTGGTTCAGGACCTAGTCGATGCCGGACACAGCGTCGTCATGATCGAGCACCATCTCGACATGATTGCACAAGCCGACTGGATTATTGATCTTGGTCCGGGCGGAGGAGCTGCAGGAGGAGGCCTGATTGCTCAGGGCCCCCCTGATCAACTCATCAATAATCCCGAGTCGATTACGGGAAAAATGCTTCAAGAAGCTGGTTACCAGTTTCCAGCGCGAGAGCTCGTTCGATCACTCCAGTAACCTGCGAGGAATCTCTCTACTCTGAACCAGACTACCGGCTACCGGCCTTCACTCCTTCTGAATGCCCCTCGCGAATCACTGCAGGATCTGACAGTGAAGACAACGTCACCTCCACGAAAGGTGCCTGACCCGAAGAGTTCAGCAACCACTTCGCTTGGGTTCGAAGCTGAATAGGCTTGTCCTCGTACTTGCGCCAGAAGTCGGATGATCCCAATAGAGGATAACTGGGGTCTGCTTTGCGCTGAGTCGTGGCCAACCAAGGATGGCGCTCTAAATCTACTGCAAACCGCGGTAGACCACCCCTGAAGAAGACTCGCCCCATAAGAACGTACTTCTCACCGTCAGCTAATTCGACGGTCTGATTTGACAGCTGGAATGGCCAAGGAATCTCTCCTCCGCAAGTAGAGAAGCAGTTTTCATCGGGAGCTGAGGGAATGTCTGCATAGACCCCGCCGCAAACCAGGACCGGGGTCGCCAGAGCGTCAGAGGCCGCGTTTGCTGCCTCAGGGGTGAGTCGAATCGACTTGGAGGCCCCCCCCCATCAATACCACTGCTATAAAGCCCGTGATGACGAGTGTTCTCTTTTTCATGATAACTCCCCCCCTTTTCGACGATCCATTTTCTTCTTCAACGGATTATTGGCCCCCACGACCTGAACCCGCAGTCCTGGAGCAAGGCGATATCCCTCTTTCCAATTGAGAAGGTAGCGCGGCTGCTTCATGTCTGGCTCAATCAAACGGCGAAGCCGATTGATGTTATAATAAAGCTTATTATCGTGAGCGAGCGGTCGGTATCGCTCTCCCCAAACGCGTTCAATCAATTCAGATTTAGAGAGCCCACGCTCATAGTCGGCGCTCTGTTGATGAGCCTCCGAAAGGGCTTCCAGGATATGTAACAAGACGTACTGCTTTCCTAGCGAAATGCCGTGGCTCTCACGAGTACGCACCTGTAACTTGCGACCATCCACGTGAAGGTCTACTGCATCCTGCTGTAGACGACTGCGCTCACGCTGAATTTGCTCGCGGAAAAAATCAAACCCAGGCGCCTCAGTCGCCCGCTCCAGTAGTTCAAGGTACCATTGCGCCTTGGGATAATCGCTTTGAATCCGAGCAAGGCACGCGTAGGCATAGAGAACAAACAAATGATTGTACCAGTTATGACCGGCCAAGAACGCTGCATGGGCCTTGTCAATCCACCCACTAGCTCCTTGCGCATCTCTTCGTCGGAGGTTCAACCAACCCTGCTGCAAATAGACTAATCCGTTGATAGACGGCAGCGAATCGGGCTCAAACTCCTTGCGAACCCAATTTAATAGGCGCTCAGCTCGCCTCAAATGACCTCGTTGGGCAAAAGTATTTGCAAGCATCACCCATGCACGAGCGGTAGCCTCGCGCTTACCCAGCAAAGGTGCGGACTCAGGCTCGTGATCCAGCGCGCGAAGGTACTGAAGCAAATGAGTCTGCGCCTGGCGCCATTGTTCTTTTTGCCCCGATAAAACGGCCTGACAGTACCAAACAGTAGAGGGAATCTGTGATGGAAAAGAGGCCATCAAGGCCTTGAGCTCTCGCTCCCACACATTAATTTCTGCCCAATCACGACTCTCACTCGCCATTCGTAGCAGACGAGCAATACCCTCAGCCGTTAAGCTCACGTCGCCGGCATGACGGGCTCTTTCGAAGGCCTCACGAAATGCCCGGCGTGCATCTTCAAGTGCACACTTTTCAGCCAGCACGAGTCCCAGACGCAACAACTCACGCACAGAGAGACTTTCTGCTCTCTGCGCCTCGGTGCGCTCAGCTTGAGACTGATTGCGCCTAGTCTGGACTTTCGACTTCTCCAAAAACGACTCCGGCTGTTAAGTTAAAGCCGGCTGACATTAGCCAGACAACGCCTGGAGTCAATATGGAACTTTACTTTCATCGCTGGGGCAGCCATTCCTTGTCGCACTCCCCTCAGACGGCCGCGAGGAATGCATCGCAAGTATCTGATATTAATGATAAATCAAGAATAATCCTCTTGCATGGACTCGGGGGCACTGGAGCCCTTTGGCGCCCCATTGCTGCCTCTCTTGAAGAAGAATTCGATATTCTCGCTCCCGATCAGCGCGGCCATGGCCGCAGTCAACAACCCACGCTCCCCGGAGGGCGACTGATGAGCGGTTACTCTCCTGTGGATTATGCTCAAGATGTGGTGGAGCTCATGGAGCGTTTAAGCTTTCATCCTGCCATCATTGTCGGCCACTCCATGGGAGTACGCACCGCTTGTGCTATTGCCCACCTGAAGCCCGACTGGGTGAGAGGCCTTGTTCTAGTGGATCTAGGTTTTTCAGGTATTGCTGGAGGCGGGATGGGCGACGAACTGGCTCACTTTCTCCAAATTCTTCCGCCTCATTTCTCTAGCCGGGCCGAAGCCCGAAGCTTTATGGAAGAGCACTGTCCGGACGCCGCCATTGCTCAGTATCTGATGGCAGTCTCCCTAGCAGCGACTCCTGATCAAGGAGGAGGAATCGGTTTTCCTTTCGATCATGCTGCCCTAATTCGCACTCTTGAAGAGGCCCGAGGCACGACCATCCGTCACTGGATTGAGGCCGCTGCTCTCAGGGAAATTCCGACTCTAGCGCTACGAGGTTCACTCAGTAAGGTATGGAGCAAAGAACAGTTCGAGGCCGAGCACCTTCATTTTTCGCAACCTCAGTGGAAAGAGAAAGTGCAACTTCGTGAGATCACCGGCGCAGGACACGGACTACCCTTCGAGAAACGCTCGGAATTTCTCGAAGCTCTAAGGGATTTCCACCAAAAACTTTGCCTTACCTAGCCCCAGCGCCTAGCCCACGTCGCTTTCGCCGCCAGGTCCATTGACGATTTTGGACTCCATATCAATCTTGGCTCGACTCTTGAGTTCCTCAAGCCAATTTTCTTGAAGTTCTCGTTCCTTTCGAGTGCGAATCTGTTCCTCAAGTTTCTTACTTTCAGCAGCGAGCTTCGTGAGGTCTGCGGTTTTACTCTCGACCACAACAGCGACCACAACGGCGCCTGCCAAGTCGTACCGCTTGGCCTTACCACCGCCTTTGGGGTAAATCGGATTCTTTTCTGAAAAAGCGTCCTGGAGAATTCCCCGAGGGTCCGAAATGCCTGGAAGGGCTTGCGTATCTCCAGAAATGAGCCCCGAGGCCTTAATCGTCACTCCCAGCGGCTTGATCATCGACTGAACTCGAGAGTCGGCCGCTGTACCGAGTAAGGGAACCAACTCATCAGCAAGTCGCTCGTTAGCCTTTCTCGCCTCACCGACCTTGTCGCCAACGATTAATTCACGCGCGATTTCACGCTGAACCGCTTCAAACTTTTGGGTCTTGTACTGGGTGGTACGCCCCTGCTCATAGCGTGTCTTGACCCATCCCAATTTCTCAGAATCTTTCAAAAAGCCATCAATCTCAGCAGGGCTGATGACGACCGACTTCTTACCGGCCTCCAGATCTAAAACTACATACTTCACGTTCCGCTTTTCATTGCTCAGACGAAAATCGCGCTGAACCTCATCCTCTGAAACTCGGACACGTGACCGAACCTGGTCCAGCCAGCGCTGCAAGGTGAGGTCATCCCGAATCATGCCCTCAAACTTCCCTGGATCGAGGTTATTCCCCTTCAGAACGCTCTGATAGGTCAGAAAGTCGAACTTTCCATCTTTTTTGAAGTAAGGCAGCTCTTGAATCTTTTCACGGACCTGCGCGTCCGTGGGTAAAAGTCCATTTTTCTTGCTGTCCTGAAGAATCAGCTTTCGCTGAACAAGCTCGTTAAAAACACTTTGACGAATCCCGAACATCTTCAGCTGCTCATCCGAAATCTTGCCCCCCATCATCTGCTTAAGGGACTCTGTCCGGCGATTCAACTCTCGATGAAACTCTGATGCCGAGATCGCCTCGCCATTCACCGTGCCTGCCAACCCGCTAGTGCCGCCGAGTCTGGAGGTTATCCGGCTACCGAGAAAATCTGAAAGGATGAAGCTAAGCCCAATCCCCACAACGATCACGATCACTACGGCCTTCCCAAATCTCTCTCGGATCCAACTGAGCATGTTCTGTCTCCTACCTAAATGTTGCGTTCATCTCGGGGACTCAGTACGATCAAGTCCACAAGCGCATGATCAAGTACTTAAAGGAATATCGCTTCCAAATCACGCTTTTCCTATTCATCCTCGTACCGATTCTTGCCATCGATACGTCCACCCGAGCGCCAAGGGACTATCGGTTCTATGACCGATGGATCATTTCGATTACGGCCCCCGTCCAATCAAGTCTTCAATGGGTGCTAGATCGTAGCGTCTCGGTCTTTCAAAATTACGTGTACCTTTGGAACACTCGCAAGGAAAACCTGCTTTTAACCGAAACAAACCGTCGTTTGCTGAGTGAAATCGGGCAGCTTCGAGAGGCCAAACAAGAGAACGCTCGCCTGAGGGTCCTCATGGGATTTCAGGAAAAGATGAAGCTTGAGACCATTTTCGCTCGCGTCATCGCAAAGGATGTTTCAACCGAGTTTCGAGCCATACGGCTAAATCGGGGCGAATCCGCAGGTATCAAAAAGGACATGGCCGTCGTTACTGCGGACGGGGTCGTGGGTAGAATTTTGCGTACCACAAGTCATACTGCCGACGTTGTGACCATTGTCGACACCCTTTCAGCCATTGACGCCATTGACGAGCGATCGCGAGCCCGCGGAATCGTCGAGGGAATGAGCGAAGATCTTTGTCAGCTCCGATTTGCGCTTCGAACCGATGATATTGCTCCAGGAGACGTACTCATATCAAGCGGCCTGGGTGGAGTCTTTCCGAAAGGGGTTCCGGTAGGTACGGTATCCCGCGTCACCAGAAAACCTTACGGAATCACTCAAGACATTGAGGTGAGACCGGCTGTGGACTTTACCAAGCTTGAAGAAGTCCTAGTTATCGTACGGCAGGAGTCGCAATGAGCAAGCTCTTATTGCGACTCGCGAATCTACCCCTTTTCATTCTTTTGGCCTGCGGGCTTCTGGCTCTACAAAGCTCTCTTTTTATCTCTTTTCCTTTAAACTGGCTTCAGCCAGATCTTCTGATCAGTATGGTCATTTGGGTGGCCCTCAAGAGAGAATTCTCTGAGGGCGGCATCTTAACTTTGCTTGTGGCCCATATTGCAGAACTGCACAGCAGTGCTCCGAAGGGACTGTTTTTAGCCTCTTACATGAGTATCTTTCTTGGCGTGAGGCTGGCCACTCGTGTTTTCGTACTGCCCGACTTTCGTGCCCTCATAAAGCTCACTTTGATCGCCTCGGTCAGCTGGAAACTCATTGGGCTCTTGATACTCGCAATCATCAACAAGGCGAATCTTCAATGGAAGAACACTCTGATCCACCTTCTCTCGGACGCATTCATGACCGGACTTTGCTCGATCTGGCTCTACAAACTGTTCTTGCGGCTAGACCAAGCAACCCATAAAGACGCACGCCTGGAACAACGCCTTACGGACGACCTCAAACTGGCCGAAAACGAGGGAATCTAAGCGATGTCATTTCTTGGTCAGGAACAACAGGTCAGAGAGTATCAGCATCGGTTCAAATATTTGAATGTTGGACTGGCGATTGCCTTTACGCTTCTGCTCATTCAACTTTTGAATCTTCAAGTTCTTCAAGGCGACAGCTTGAGGTCCGCATCGGAAGAAAATCGCATCAAACGAGTGAAGATCCCTGCTCCACGTGGGATGATTTTTGACCGCACCGGCCGACTTCTTCTCGATAATCGACCTGCATTTGATCTCGAAGTCATCCCTCAGTATCTCAAAGAGTCGAAACTGATTGACGAGACTGTCACCACCATTTCCAAGATCACCAAAATGCCCACACAGGATATTCTTAAAATCCTGAATCGAGCCAAAGGGCAACCTGCGTATCTTCCAGTGAAACTCAAAACGGACCTTAGCCGAGATGAGGTTGCTGAACTGAAGTCCTGGCAAATCGCGATGCCCGGGGTCTCTGTCGAAATGGAGATCAAACGCACAAACGTTTATGGCGACCTTGCCTCGCACATGCTGGGCTACATTGGTGAAGTGAATTCGACAGAACTACCCGTTCTACAAAAAAACTCCGCTCGACGCTACAAGCTTGGTGATAGCATTGGAAAGTTTGGACTCGAGCAAAAAATGGAACACGTTCTTCGGGGTGAAGATGGCGAAGAATGGGTTGAAGTAGATGCTCTTGGTCGACGAAAACTGGAGAAGTATCGCGGACGCTTCATTGCTGAAAGTCAGGGAAAGAAAGCGAACCCAGGAAAAAATCTCACCCTTACCGTTGATCAGGATTTGCAGAAAGCTGCTGCAGATGCCTTCGGCGACAAAGTGGGCTCAGTGGTCGCCATTGACCCCAACACAGGCGAAATTCTCGCGATGGTCTCTCGACCCTCCTTTGATCCCACCGAGTTCTCGCGCGGAATTCCATCTTCTCTTTGGCAATCCTTGCTTGCTAACGAGAACAAACCTCTACGCGATAAAACCATCATGGATCACTATTCTCCGGGGTCTGTCTTTAAGACCGTTACCGCGGTGGCCGGCCTACAAGAACGTGTGATCGATGAGAATACGAAATTTCACTGTTCAGGCTCATTGAGACTTGGAAATCGAGTGTACCATTGTTGGAAAAAAGAAGGTCACGGAGAAGTAGATGTCATCAATGCCCTGACAAAATCGTGTGACGTTTTTTTCTACCGACTTGCTCAGAAACTCAAGAGCGTGGATGACATTGCGACCTGGGCACTTCATCTTGGGCTGGGTCGAAAGACCGATATCAACCTCCCTCGTGAAACTTCTGGCTTAATACCGACCGAGGCCTGGAAAAAGAGACGATTCAACCAAGAATGGACTGCGGGCGAGACACTATCGGTCGCCATCGGCCAAGGCTACGTCTTAACGACTGCACTGCAACTTGCGAATACTTATGCCTCTATCGCTAATGGTGGAACGTTCTATCGCCCTTTTCTAATCAAAAAGATCAACACAGTGGACGGGGAACTTGAGAAAGAGTTTCAGCCAGAAGTCCTCGATCAAACTCGCTTAGACCCAAAGACTTACGAACTCATTAAAAAGGGGCTGTGGGGGGTGGTCAACCATCCCAACGGGACCGCTTATGCGCAACGCCTGCCCGGAATGAATTTCGTCGGAAAGACCGGGACTGTCCAAGTCATCAGTCTTGCTGCCAATAAGATCTATCAGAAATGCGAGAACATGAAGTTCCGCCAACGCCATCACGGTATGTTTGCGGGGTTCGCACCTATGGATAACCCCAAGATTGCGGTGGCTGTGATCGCCGAACATGCCTGTCATGGCTCGTCTGGAGCAGCACCGATTGCACGGGCTGTTATCAAAACCTACCTAGAAAAATATTTCCCAGATCAATACGGTCCAAAAGCACTCTCAGAAAAAGGAGTGAATCCTAACCAAAGCCTACAAATCAAGGGCGTGGAAGATGAAGATGTTGTCCCTGGCATTCAGAATTCATCAATGATGGATGACGAGCAAGATCAGCCGCCCGAGCCCCAAATTAAGAAACCAGAGGAGTAATGATGCAGTACACGAGCGTCGAAAGCGAGGGCTTTGAGCCTCGGGTAGGAATGTATGAAGAGGATTTGAAAAAGTTCAATTGGAACCTATTAATTCTTCAAACCGTGCTTTTTGGTATTGGAATTTGGAATTTGATCAGTGCCTCAGGAACTCAAGACAAGGCTTTCGGACTCTATAAAACTCAGTTGATTTGGTTTGCGCTGGGCCTGTGCATGACAGCCATTGTTTTACTTCTTCACTACTCGCTGCTGTCGAGAGTGGCTTATATTATTTATTTCAGTAATTTAATTTTGCTCGTTCTTGTTCTGGTTCTTGGCAAGTCCAGCCTTGGAGCAAAGCGCTGGATAGGTTTCGGAAGTTTGCGAATTCAACCATCGGAGTTCATGAAGATTTCGATGGTCATTTGTATGGCTAAGTATTTCGAGAACGATCGAACCGTTGGTGGATATGGTTTTCGCGATCTGATCCTGCCAGGGCTACTCGTCGCTGTTCCGGTCGGTTTGATTATTTTACAACCAGATTTAGGCACCGCATTGATCCTTGTTTTCACGTTTTGCAGTATGATGCTTTTCTTAGGTGTTCGAACCCGCACTCTAGCAATGATCGGGCTTTGCGGGGTACTGGCCGCCCCAATCATCTACAAATTCGGTCTCAAAGATTATCAGAGGCAGAGACTCATTTCGTTTATTGACCCCTCTGCTGACGTGCGCGGGGCAAACTATAATCGTCGACAGTCGCAAGTCGCCATCGGCTCAGGTCAGATCATGGGGAAGGGATATAAAAAAGGGACCCAAAGCCAACTGAATTTCCTCCCCGAACACCACACTGATTTTATTTTCGCAGTCTTTAGTGAGGAACATGGATTTATCGGATGCCTGATTCTTCTAGCAATCTACCTCGTCTTTTTATCTCAGGGCCTATCTGTCTCTTACACATCGAACGACAAATTTGCGATGCTGGTTTCCCTTGGAATTTGCTTGATCTATTTCTGGCATATCTTTGTAAACATGGCGATGGTCATGGGCCTATTGCCCGTGGTCGGTGTGCCATTGCCCTTCTTAAGCTACGGCGGTAGCGCCCTGATCACCGCGATGCTGGGAGTGGCGGTTCTCACCAACATCGCTAATAAAAAACTCATGTTCTGATTGATGCAAATGGCCGAGTGCCGCTAGAATGACCCTATGATGAACACATTAAAAATGACCTCGATTCTTGGAGCTTCCTTCTTACTCATGGGACTGAGCCTACCGAGCTGCCCTGGGCAGCAGGCCATGCAGCAGCAACTAGACACCCTAAAGACCCAGCAGACTGAGCTGCGGAGTCTGATCACTGCCCAAGAGACACAGATCAAGGGTGTTAAGGAAGAAAGTGACCGAGCCAAAGAAATGCTGGGGCAGATGCTTGCGACCGTCACAGAGCAGTCTAAGAAATTGGATGAGCTGAACGAAAAATTGAAGACTCCACCCGCTCCGGTTCACGCATCCAAGCCTTCTAAAGGTAAGGCTTCTAAGAAGAAATAAGCCTCATTAGCCGAGCCTAGCCCCTTGGCGAATCTGATTTTGGGCGAACCAGCTTCGAATGAAGTTGTGGGGTTCCCATCGGTTTTTACTCCAGGCGGGGGCAATGCATTCCTCTGGATGAGAAGAGGTTGCGTGGAGTCGCTCCACATAAATCTTGGGACTCAGGTGCTCCAGAAAACGGGCAACCTGCTGAGTATACTGTTCAAGCGATAGAACTGGAAATGCTCCCTCTTCCTTCCATCGTCGCTCAAGCTCAGTGTGTTTTAGCACCATGAGTTGATGCAGCTTCACTCCCTGGACTGCGGATTGATTTAATATCCTTGCAGCTTCCTCGGGGGCATTCGCTGAATCTGTGGGACTACCAAAAATGAGATGTGCACAAACATGAACGGATGGAGCCCTATTCCGCAGCCGCTCCAGCGCATCCAAAGAAGCCCTCGTATCATGACCTCGATCTAGCCAAAGCAACGTGGGATCCTCAAAGCTTTGCACACCTAACTCTAAAGAGACATATTTTCTCCGTGCCAGCCGCTCGAGAAGATCAAGTGACTCATCAGGAAGACAACCCG
Organism: Bdellovibrionales bacterium; assembly: GCA_018968995.1. GTDB lineage: Bacteria > Bdellovibrionota > UBA1018 > UBA1018 > UBA1018 > CAIOHW01. The sequence continues at coordinate 3,278 of JAGWZD010000017.1, read as the reverse complement.
GCCGGGTACCGATGCAAAGCCCCGATATCTCTGGATGTGTAATGGCGGCATCATAGATCTCTTCAAGAAAATCCGCGTCGTCGGAATAAGTGTTGGTGTAGCTTTGAAAGTAGGCCAAAAATTTTTGCGAAGAAAAGCGCTCTCTAATGGCAGGAAGCCTGGCGTTCAGCTGTTCTGTGATCGATTGTCCGCGCCCCTTTTTTCCATAGAATGAACTCGATCCGCGCAAATCACAGAAGGCACAGGCTTTTTTACCGAGAGTTCCATCTCGAGTAGGACATGTCAGTCCACTGGAAACAACCACCTTATAGGTGCGTGCCCCAAACTGCTTTTGGAGGTACTCGGAATAGCTATAAAACCCTTCGGCGGACTCACTATTCATTCGCGCTGTTTCTGCACCTGAAAGGACCTGCTCGTCAAGGGTGAGCCGGAGGAAGCCTCTTTACCCTCTCTAAAAAGTCGAGAACATCAGTAGAGAGGGCCAGTTCCATCGATTCATTGTTTCCAGAGGCCTTCGAATCTTCATCCCCGTGCTTTCGGGAAGCGTCTGATAACCCGCCGAGTTCTCTCCCAATTTCTTCTATTCGCTGATGAGTATCGCCGCCTTGATACCAGGCGTATCCGCCGTATCCGGCCACAATCAAAGCTCCTAGCTTTACCGCAGGACTGTGTTCGAAATGAACGCTAATACCCCCCAGTGATATCGCTGATTTTTCAGCTTCCTCCATCCGTGCAATCAGGCTAGCGCTGCGCTCTCCACCCTCAGCCCCACTCTCAAAACGAGCTTGGGCCTGACTCTTTAATGAACGCCACAACTCCCGATAATCCTGATCCATCCGACGAGCAAAGGTCACCAGGAGGTCATCATTTGGTGGCAACGCCATCTGCTCGAGCATTTGAATTTGCTCAGCTGCGCCGCCTTGTGCCCGGAAAATTCGACTCAACTGAGGAAAATGAATCTGTCTCGCTCGAGTATCGTAAAGGAAAAACAAGACTCCGCGTGTCCAACGAAACTTGGGGCCCAACTCGGGCACTCGTGCCGCTAACCTCTGAAACTCCTGAATCATCACTAGGCTCGAAGCCATGGTCAGTAAAGTACTTCGGACCTCAACAAACATGGTCCTTCGCAGCGATTGCACTTGGGCCGTGGTGCTCGAGTAAAAGGTGTCGCTCACCTCCTGCAGTGTGGGGCGAGACATTCCCTCAAAGCTCACTACAAAAGACTTCATGTGGAGATCGGTGAGCCCGGCAGACGATTCGATCTCGGATGCGAAACGGGAGCACGGGGCATCACAGAAACCCGATCTCGCACCCATTAAGTCCGCCAGGTGCTGCCTTAAGGCCCGATACTCTTCGAAATGAGTTCCCAGTATCTTCTCTTGCTGCGCAAGCATTCTTTCTAAACGCTCGACCTCTGCAGCCCCGGCTTGGCGCCCGAGCGCCTCTGAGAGCATGGCTCGAAGTCGGCGAACATAGAGCGTCGACGTTTCTACCGCCAAAAACTTGGATTGAATCGCAGCCCGAGCAGCTTTCTTGTCCCCGAGCCGAATGAGATAATCAAACTCTGTGATCAGCCGCTGAAGATCTTGCTCCGTCGCGCGAACGGGGTTGGATGTAAACCATCTCATACGATCAATAATCTTCAGATAGGAGTCACGCTTGTTTGCGAACTCTTGCTCAGTGACCATTCGAGGTACTGGCGCAAGCTTTCCAGAAAGAGCTACTAAGTTTGGGTCCACTGATCCATTAATGAGTGCCTCTCGGTAAGCTGCACGAACCTGGCGCAGTTCATCGACTTTTAACTCCCGAAGTCGTTTCACAGAACGAACAGCATCCCAGTCTGTTCCATGATAGCCGATCATCACATTCATGGTTTGTAGAAACTCAACCGCTTGTTCCTCCGGAATTTCATGAAGCCTGGCGATCTGAACCGCCTCAATTAATGATTCTTGATCCAAAACTCCTTCAAGTACTTTAGGCTGAGAATTCTCGATAAACTCAATCGCTGCGCGACGTAACTCTTGTCGGCCCTCGGCTGTAGGAATCAACGATCGTTGAAGGACTCGTTGAACTTCGATCGCCTGCTTGGCGGCACGGTCGGCTTCGCCAGCACCGGCCAAGCGCAGAAAACGCGCGTTCGACCATGCCTGTAAACGGGCGATATCCTGAGGGCCAAGCTCACCTAGATCCTTTAACAAAAGCTGCCGTAGTTCTGGATTTCCATCGAGCTCCGCCCGAGAGATGGCCGCTACATTCACTCGCAACCGTTTGGCGACCAAAAGAGCTTCAGGTAGATCGTGTGCCACCTTGCTGCTCAAAAGCCACTCCGCGAGTGTCTGCTCAGAGAGCCCCCGAGCCTCACCTAGAATTCCACCTAGAAGCGATTTAGCTACCGATCCCGGAATCGCTGCCGGCCCTCGGAAACCTTGGTGCACTCGATGAACAGAGAATACTGCTGCTACGATTGCACACGACAGCAGAGCCGTGACGATAAACACGCCTTTAGGGTTTACAGAGCCCATCGACGACTCTTCGGCAGATTCACCAAAAAACTTGAGCTTCTCAGAAACAATGTCTCAAGTTGAGTCAAATTCCTGCCGATACACTTAAAGATGAGTATTGCCCTTTTAAAAATGAGGACCCTCTTTACGGGGATGACCGCGGAGCGCTTCGGTCTGGTCCCAGTTCGCGCACTACTTCTGATCACCGCCCTCTATGGTCCTGTCCATCACGCCGTGGCCGCAGACACTTCAGAGCCCACCTTCGAAGACCTTGTAGAGATGATGGCGAAACAACAGAGCCAGTCCGATCAGGAGAGGCTCACTCCATTCTCATTAGGCACCCAAGAGCTACTCGCCGACATGAAGCGCACTCAAAAGTTCTTTGAAGGCAGCACAGACAAAGGAGAATGGGAAGGATTTAACAAAAGCACGACTAAACAACGAATGGATTCCGAGAAGAATCCGGCACGCCTACAGCCATCCACTGACATTCTTTACGACTGGAGCAGAGAACTTGCGACAAGGGCTCAAGAGGCGCTTCGTGACTCAAGCCTTCCCGTCGGAGAAAGATTCGAGATTCTCAAAGCGCTCCTCACTCAGGTGATTATGCCCCTACGGTCAGCTACAGCGATTCAAGGAGAGCGTGCTCCCGAATTCGCGGACCGAAAATTTTTTGAAAGTCTCGTTCCTAAAATTCCAATAGAGATGCTCTCGGAGCAAGAGGGCTACTCTCGGCAAAAGACGCTCACTTATCTAGAAGCCCTTGGCTATCGACCT
>JAGWZD010000016.1 GCA_018968995.1 Bdellovibrionales bacterium | reverse complement strand
GATTGATGAAGTTTTAGGAAACAGGCCTGAAGCAGGTCGTCGGCCTGTTGTCGCGATGAGGCGCGGGAATACAGGTATCCGTACACTTTAGGAGAGTGGCGCCGATAAAGCTGATCAAAGGCCGCAGCGTCTCCTTGTTGATACATGCGCATCAAAACCTCATCCGATAGCTCATGCTTGAGCGATTCCGGGGCTGGTTTCACTCCAGGCCCTCCTGGGGAGGAATACGTTTGGAGAAAAAAAATGTGACAGGCCCTTTTGTTCTGTCACGATTGAGAGAACTGGAGCGTATTCCCAGTGAGATGAAGGAGATTCCGGTATGAAAAAATGGATTTTGGCGGTTTTGATGGGGTTGTCGCTCACCACTGGTAGCGGTTTCACGGCTTTTGCCAACGATCATGAGCACTGCGCTTCGTGCGATCGTGAATGCGCCGAAAAGTGCGAAAAAGGCGAAAAGAAGCAGTGCACCCATAAGGATCATAAAAAGGGCTGCAAAGACGGTAAGTGCGCGGCCCAGAAAAAAGCTCAGGCTGAGAAAAAGCCTGCGGACTCCACCTAAGCGGCGAGTACTTTGGGGGATTTCCTGGCCATTTCGATCCAAAACGATCAGGGGCATGGAAAATCTCCTAACAAATTCGGCAAGTTATAGCTAGCGGAGCCTGCACTAGCGTGCGGTAACGCGTCGTGTTAAGACCGCAGGGTGTTGTCCGAAGAATTAAAGTCAGCATTTTTCGCGGGGTTAGCCTTCCTCCTGGTGGGGATCTGCCTGGTAGTGGTGGTGGAGACCTCTCGGAGTCCGACACCTCCAGAGGCGAAGGTCCACCATCCATCTCGAGCGAGAGGCCCGTGAACTGGGAGTTTCGGCCCATTGGGGTCATTGAGTCCTGTTACAAAGAGAAGTTTGGGATTCCCCGACAATCGGGACTTGTCCGTTCTGCTCAGGCGATCCTTCGGCTAGATCCTCAGGATCCCTTTTTGAAACAATCGCTGAGGCGCTTGGAAGAATTCTCCCACCTCTGGGTGATCTACGTGTTTCATGACCACGGCTCTAGAAATTGGAAACCCTCGATTCGTCCCCCGCGACTTGGAGGCGCGCAGAAGGTAGGCGTACTCGCCTCGCGCTCTCCACATCGACCTAATCCCATTGGGCTATCGGCAGTTGAGCTCGTTCGGATCGATCTTGAGGATCCTCAAGGAGCGGCAATCCATGTTCGGGGGGGAGACTTTTTAAACGGCTCTCCGATCCTGGATATTAAGCCTTATCTTCCGTACGCCGATAGCATTCCAAACGCTTCGGCAGGCTGGGCCACAGAGCCGATTGAAAAGATCTCTGTAGAGTTCACGGCTCTAGCCGAACAGAAAATTCGAGCGCAAAAAGAGTTCTCGAGTGCAGATCAGCTTCGAGAGATGATTATTGAAGTTCTTGAACTAGATCCTAGGCCCGCTTTTCAAAAAAGAAGACTGCCACCTCACAGCGCTGAAGCTCAGGGGCTTGATTTTGGGTTTGCACTCCTGAATTTTGATGTGAAGTGGCGTATTGAAAAAAATCGATTCCTAGTGACCGACCTTCATTAAATTCGAAAAACGCGCTTCGCATTTTCCGTAGTCACGCGAGCCACTTCGTCGGCATCCATTCCGCGAAGCTCAGCCAAATAGAGACCTGTTTGCTTGACCATGCGTGGCTCACACTTTTTTCCACGGAATGGGACTGGGGCTAAATAAGGAGAGTCGGTTTCCACGAGAATTCGGTCCAATGGAAAAACCTTCGCCGACTCACGAAGATCGTGAGCGTTTTTAAAAGTGAGAATGCCTGAGAAGGAAATGTAAAAGCCTAGATTCAAACATGCTTGGCCAAAGGCTTGAGTGCCCGTAAAGCAGTGAATAACGCCGGGAACTTGCTGAGGTGAAAGCCGCTTTGAGTAATCGCGTAGTTCATTGAGAAGATGTGACTCGGCATCTCTGCTATGAATGACCACCGGCAATTGACATTCTAGCGCAAGTTCCAGTTGTTGTTTGAGGCGAGTGAGCTGAATATCCAGGGGAGAATGTTCGTAGTAGGTGTCGAGGCCAATTTCACCAATAGCCCGACACTTGGAGTGGCTTGCTGCATGCCTTAGCTGTATCAGATCGTCGTCGGTCATCAGTGAGGCATCGTGGGGGTGTACTCCCACAGTGTGATGCACATTCGAAAATTTTTCAGAGATAGCTACCACATCGGCGAGAGATTTTAGATCAGTGCCGATGGTCATGAGATGAGAAACACCCTCGTCTAGAGCCTCGCGCACCAAGTCTTCAGCGGATTTCGGAGAATAATCGTAATTGAGGTGACAGTGACTATCGACCCACATCATTGATCCTACTGAGCTTGTTTGAGCATTTGCTCAATAAGCTCGTTCCAGGATTGCGGCGGAAGCGCTCCGGAAACTCGTCGTCCGTTGATGAAAAATGTGGGTGTGGATTCAACGTTGAGGCGAATGCCTTCCTCGATGTCTTTGATGACCCTGTCTGAGGTAGATGGGTCCGACAAGCACTTTTCAAACTGAGCAGTGTCTATTCCGACTTCAGCGGCAATCTTCGCCGCTGATCCAGGCTTAAGCGAAGCTTGATTCTCAAAGGTTTTCTCATAATAGGCTTCGAACTTACCCTGAGCCTGAGCGCAAACGCTTCCCTTCGAAAGTTCACAAGCAGCCAAATGGAGCGAGCTTTTCATGATTCGATTGCAGGTCGGATCTAAAGGAAAGTTCCTGTAAACAAATCGTACTCGATCGCTATATCTGGCGAGCACGGGATGAAGACTCTGGGCCCCTACACGGCACGAGGGACATTGAAAATCGCTGAATTTTACAATCGTCACTTTTGCTGCAGAATTCCCCAGAGAGGGAAGCTCAGGTCCGACGTTGATGTCGATCGGTGTGCTTCCAAGAATGGACGCAGTCCGCATCTTTAATTCAGAAGAACTTGGTGCTCCCTCGAGCTGAGAGCGAGCAAAAACCACGGTGATTAGCAAGCAAATGAGAGTTCCAATGACCGGAAGTTTAGGCTCCAAACGGAAGGTCAGTTTGGGTTCAAGGGTCTTTGCTTCGGATAAAAGCTTGTTCTCGCCAACCTGCCGTCTCCAGGCGTGAAGAGTGGCACCAAGAGCGATAAAGTTAACGGCGTCCATCCCTAGGCAGAGCAAGCAACCGATCTTGATGACCGCAATCATGATCCAAAGATAAAAAACCGAGAAAATAGAGCCGACTCCGGTCATTGCTAAAATAGCAGGAGAAAGCGCGGCTCCGAACTCTTGAGATCGAGCCAGAAGGGTGAAGACCAGAATAGCTAACCACCAGCCGGCCGCCGCTGCCGCTAAAGGAATTCCGATAAAGGGGAGCTCGGAGTAAGGAGACGCATCGATAGCGTTGCAATCGAAGGTTTTTCCGACAGTACAAAAGCTCTGAAAGGCGCCTTGGCCAGAACGAACCTCGGCAAAATGCATGGTTTGAACGATGGAAATCACCAGCGCAATGACGCCCAAAACGGTGAGTAAATTGAGATGAGCTTTTGGTAACGTGAATGGCCTATTCATGGATGTCATCGAGCCTGCCATAAGTTCCCAGCCTGGAAAACCATGTAGTGGCTGACAGCTAAAAGCAAAAGACCACTGAGAAGCTTGACCTTTTCCATCCAGCCGCCCGAACGAGGTAAGAACTGAAAGGCTCCCGTGAAAAAGGCGATGCCCAGGAGAAGGGTTCCAATTCCCAATGAAAAACCCAGCATCAGTACCAGCCCCAACCCCACAGATTGAGTATTCGCGATGAAAGCCAAAATCGCCGTGAGAACGGGGGTAGTGCAAGGGGAGGCAATGAATCCTGAGCTTGCCCCTAAGGTAAAGGCGCCGAGTAGGGTGACCTCCCGATGGGCGGTGGGGGCATGAGTGGGGTGCGAGCTTTTTTTGAACGGGCGGGCGAGGCGGTCCCACCATGCGAGAGGGTCAAAGGGAATAATATTCAGCATCACAAGAGCCCCAAGCCCATAGACAACGCCAAGACCCAGATACCAGCCGCCGCTCTGAGTTAAAGTTCCAAAAACCTTTCCGGTCAGTCCTGCAACCACCCCAAGAAAGGCATAAACGAAAGACATACCGCTCACATAGACAAGAGCTCGAACGGCGAGATCTCTCCAGCGGTGGCCCCTCGCTTCGCGATCCTGAGACGCTGTCCCGCCCATCGCACTAATGGTTATGGGAATCATCGGATAAACGCAGGGGGTAAGGCTTGAAAGAACTCCCCCGAGGTAGGCGATCGAAAGGGCTCCCAGAAACTGAAGGAAACCCGGAGAGCTTCCAGAAGGGCCAGATGGGGATAGTAGATTTGAGATAAACTCCGAAAGAGATTCCATAGTTTACACTCCTGTTTCAGCAAGTAATCTACCAGTGATGATCAAGCTATCACATTCTCGCCATTCTAGGGTGCTCACTGTTTTGTTGGTCAGTCTGACTTTCGCGTGCAGTGCGAAAACCGTTTTAGACCCCCAAGAGCTTCGAGTTCACTATTCAACCGAGCCCGCTAGCGTGGATCCTTCATTGGCTGAAGATGGGGCCTCGCTGAAGATCCTTGGGAACACTGCTGAGGGTCTTGTGGGTTACGATGGCAGTGGAAAATTGATTCCGCGCGCGGCCAAATCCTGGAGCATTTCGCAAGATGGACTTCAGTATGAGTTTCAGATTCAAGAAGGTTTAAAGTGGTCTGATGGGGTTGCCCTCCGTGCTGCTGATTTCATGACGGGTATTAAAAGAACGATTGATCCCAAGACTGGAGCAAAGCTCGGAGAACTTCTAGGCTCCATCGCTTCCGTGAAAGCTCCCTCCGACCAGACTCTCGTAATAAAACTCAAGAAAAAGACACCGCATTTTTTAAAAGTTCTTTCACTCCCGATCGCCTCTCCTCAGCGTCAGGACGTTTTAGACCAGAATCAAGGAACCTGGCCTGTGGTAGCGCCTTCTGCGTCTAGCTATTTTATTGCCGAGAGAAAACCCGATCAGTATTGGATTCTCAAAAAAAATCCTTTTGCGCCTGTTGATTCTGCTCGGAATCAGCCGGGCTTGGCCCCCACCACCGTTCGACTCATGGTGATCCATGAAGAGACTTCAGCGATGGCTCTCTTTGAGCAGAAAAAACTGGATCTTCTCATGCGAGTGCCGGTGCTTGAGCAGTCGCGATTTCAGAAGCAAGGGCAGCTTTCGATTCAGCCTTTTTGGGCCACCTACTACCTGGGATTTCATGCGCGTAAGAAGCCTCTGGATCAACCTGCCGTGAGATGTGCTCTCGCTCGCAAGGTCAATAAAGCCCAGATTATTCGAGTGCTGGATTCCGGTGAGACTGTTGCTGAGAGTTGGATTCCGCCCGGAATGGAAGGGTATTTTGAGGAGTCGGTCTTGTCTCAATCCAAGGGCACTGTACCGAAAGGATTGAAGCTGCGAGCGGGTTTTGACAGTAATCCGAGAAACTCTATCATTATGGAGAAAATCCAGTCAGATTGGGCTCAGCAGTCGGAGGGCAGTCCGTCCGTGCAGTTAGAGCTTTTTAATCAAGACTGGAAAAGCTACCTGCGTGAACTCAAGCTCAATACTCCGGATGTTTTTCGTTTTGGTTGGCTTGCGGCTTTCGGAGACCCGATCTCGCATCTGCAGGCACTGACATCATCGAATCCGAATAACATGACGGGCTGGAAGAACTCTCGTTACGACGCGCTGGTTGAAGAGATTTCAGGTCTTGAGCCAGGACCTGCACGCTTAGAAAAAATTAAACAGGCCCAAAGAATACTTTTGAGCGAAGAGTGCGTCGTGGTTCCGATCTACCATTATGTTCAGGTTCAGGCAGTCTCGACGCGCATCAGTGGTTTCAGAGTCAATGGTTTAGGAATTATTCGATTTAGCGAGATTTTATTGAAATGATCGAGAACTGTCTTTTTCCTGATCTTCCTTCGCGACGATAAGAGTTCAGGAGGGGGTTTCCGTAGTCATCTTGAGAGCATTTGGTACAAACGCTAAGGCTGTCGATACGCTCAATACCCATTCCTCGTAGAATAGTCTCATTCACGGCGACAAGATCCAGATAAGATGGTTTCGGGCTGAGCAATTCTTCCGAGATTTGCGGGAATTCCTGAAAAAACTGATCCGAAACTTCTTTTCCGACCTCAAAACAACAAGCCCGGATGCAGGGACCGATCGCTGCCACCAACTTTGAGCTGTCGTAGCCGGCGCGATTCAGTGCTGCAAGAACCGGCTTCACAGCTCTTGCGAGAGTTCCACGCCAGCCTGCATGCACAGCAGCTACCGCCCTTCCATCTCGATCTGCGATGAGAATCGGTACGCAGTCGGCTGTGATTACCCCAATCCATTGGCCAGGGACGTCCGTCCATAAAGAGTCGACCTCACCGCAGTACTGACCAGGAGTGACGACTTGGGCACATCCAGTACCATGCACTTGTTTCCAGTCCGGTTTTGTAGCCTGCCATTGGGTAAGAAATTTTCCAGAGAGCGGTTCTTCGGCAGTGCCGAAAGAGTGGTGTACTCCAGGAATTGAAAGCAATAGCGCACTTTCAAGAGCGAGCATTTCCCGACTCCTTTCTGAGTGCGCTTAAAAGTTCTTTCCAGTGATCCGGAGGCTCTGCCTCGAAAAGAAGAGCCTCGCCCGTGACGGGATGGTCAAACCCCAGAATGCGAGCGTGTAGAGCCTGACCGGGAAGAGTCCGAACTTGATTTCGAACAGCAACAGGCAAAGCAAGCCATTTGCTGTTTTTTGAAGTGGGCGCACCGTAAGTAGGATCCCCAAGAATCGAGTGACCCGCAGAGGTCAGATGCACACGCACCTGATGGGTTCGGCCAGTCTCCAGACGGGCCTCAAGCCAGCAAGCATGAGTTCCAAATGTTTCAACAGAGCGAACCCAAGTAATCGCGTTTCGGCCCTCTTTTACATTGGTGGTCATTTTCTTTCGGTCATTTGGATTTCGACCGATCTTGCTTTCTAGTTTCGTTTCACCGTTTGCTCTCCAAACGCCGTAGCACAACGCCCAATACCGTCTTTCAATTCGATGAGCAGCGAAGGTCTCTACTAATCTTTGATGAGCGATGTCTGTTTTTGAGATTACCAACGCTCCGCTCGTGTCTTTGTCTAGTCTGTGGACAATGCCCGGACGTAACACGCCCCCAATGCCACTGAGATCTTTGATGTGATGCAGAAGTGCGTGCACCAATGTTCCATCACGCTGGGTCTCAGAGGGGTGAACAGTGAGACCTGGCGGCTTGTTAATCACCGCTAAGTGCTCGTCTTGATAAAGAATCGTCAGAGGTCGATCCTCAGGGGTGAGTTCCATGGTTTTCGGTGGCGGTATCTCTAGACGAACCTCGACGTTGGCGATCAACTTGCCCCCAGCAGAGAGGGCTTTTCCGTTCAGTGTGACTAGCCCGAGTTCCATCATTTTTTGGAGCTGGCTTCGAGAGAGGGCGGGTGCGGCGCTTGGATCACCCGCCTGAAAGGAGCCCAGCCCCGATTGAAAGGCACGTAGAATAGCAACATCGGCTCTTTCGCTGGTGTTTGATGAGGCGGCCGCGGGAGTCCAGATCCATATCCAAGGTTCCACGCTCATGGTTTAGCGTGAATCGCTGGATTGAGAAACCTTCCAGTCCTCAAGTCTTTTTAAATAGGAGCGTATGAGGCCGTCTGCCGGAAGTTTGAGTTCTCGAGCAATTTGCGTCAGGAACCCTCTGACAAACACAGTAGCAGGGAGCTTTGCGAAGTCCTCGCCTTCGATTGCCAAAAGGTAGCTTCGGCGAATTCGAGTGGCTTCCATTAAGCGTTCGATCGGGTATTCCAGTCTCTCACGAGCTTTTTTGATTTGCGGTCCAGACCATTCTTCGAGCTCTATGGTTTTTTGTTCTGGAATTTGGTTTTCCGCTATTTTTGTTTCTGGAAGAGCAGGGGCGACGAGCAGCTGTTCGTCTAAGCTACTTTCCATGGGCGGCGTCCGGTCGATGGAGATGATATTCTCTATTGGAGACGAAGATTCAAAGGGGTTGTCCAGTAGTGTTGCCGCTTGAGTGGGGTTCGGACGTGATAGAAAACTTCGGTCGTATTCCCGCTTACGCTCGGGGTGGGATAATATCTGATAAGCAGTTTCGATTTTCTGAATCATCTCATTGGCTTCAGAAGAATCCATTAACGAATAAATCGCCAAGCTGTCTTTTTGAAATGCGGCCCGTGCGCGCATGTAGGCCGCGCGAATTTCCTGGGGACTCGCATCAGGAGCAATATCGAGTAATTCGTAGTGACTGGACTCTTGATTAAACTCCATCACAGGGCACTTGGTTTTATCGCTGAGCCTTTCCGGTAAAGATAGTTGGTGATTCGATCAATACTCGCGGCAATTCTTGAATCTGGAAATTCCACCATGAAGGGTTTTTTGCGGCGGATGGCCTGCCACACATTGGTCTCGTATTCGAGGTAGCCAATGTAGTCGATATCAATACCGAAATAACGTTTGCTGACGCTTTTGACTGAGAGGCCGACTTCGACGTCAGTTTGCGCCCGAATCTGATTCAGAATAAGTTTCGGCTGAAAGCGGGCAATTTGTTCTCTGAGTCTGAGGCCTGCCTCTGGATTCGCAGCATTTACTTCACGAAAGAGATCGGACGGGGTTTTGATTCCTTTTCCGTTTTTACCGTCCATGGCTAGCTCAATTAACGGATAAACGCTCTCTAGCTGTGGACAGGTACGAAGCTTACGGAAGTAAGCGCTCTTAATGAAACGATAGGCGTTTTCAATAGAGGTAGGTTCAGGAAGCATCGTGATGATGCCGACATCGGCGTGTAGAAAAAAATCAATAGTATGCACTCCAGTTCCGGCGCCTAAATCAAAGATCAGATAGTCAGCATCGAGCTGATGAAACGCATCAAAGAGTCGAGTTTTTTGGGATGAGCTGAGTTGGGCTGCGTTCACGGCATCTTGAGCACCACTGATGATCGAGAGGTTGGGGTTTCCGGTGGAGATGACGCAGTCTTTTAAATTTTCAGTTCGGCCGGAAATGAAATCTCCCAAAGACAGCTGCGGAAAGTCCACTCCCAGGGTGGTGTGTAGATTGGCTCCACCGAGATCTAAGTCAATGGCAATGACCTTTTGGTTCAATCTAGCGAGCGCCATGCTGAGACTCGAGGAGATCAGGCTCTTACCGACGCCCCCTTTTCCTCCGCCAATGGCCCAAATTTCTCGAACGCGCCGCGCAGAGGGGATGGTGCTTCGCGCAAAGGGATCCAGCGACCAATCGCTTAGCGGGTTTTCTGGGCCTGATGATTCTGCATTCATCCTATTAAACAGGATTGGAGTTGTTTCACGGGGCGTCAATGAGCAGCTTTTGCCGAGCGTATAACTTTACGCAGGGTGGTCATAAAATTGACAAAAATCTTGTAAAATCGAGGTTTTAAGGGGGTTAAACTTGGCATTGCTCTTGCTGCCGTCTCCTTTTATACACAGGAGAATCATGAGCGATCGTCGTCCTCGTTTTTCGGACTCATCAGCCCTCTCAAACCGTCCCGCATGGGTGGGAGCTTTTCGAAGCTCCGGGCGTTTGCATTTGCGCCAGGACCTCCATCTGTTGCGAAAGCTCTGGCATATGGTCATGGGGCTCATGATGGTGACGGTTTTCTTGTCTGGGCTGTCTCGTTTTTACTCGGTTTTGATTTTGGGCTCTGTTCTGGGGCTTTGCCTGTTAGTGGAAACAGCCCGTTTGCGAATCCCCAGTGTAAATGAAGCGGTGATCCGGTTCTGGGGCCCGATCATGAGGGGTAATGAAGTCGATAAGATGAGCGGAACCCCCTTTTATTTGGCTTCGGCGCTTTTGGCTGTGGGCCTTTTTCCAAAGCCTATTGCGGCGTTAAGCCTCCTTTTCCTCGCCTGTGGAGATCCCATGGCGAGCTTATTTGGGATTCTCTACGGCAAGAATGGTCCTCGATGGGCCAATGGAAAGTCTTGGATCGGAACAGCAGCAGGAATTCTCACCTGCATGGTAGTAGGGGCCATCTTTTGGAATGCCTTGCCCGTCAAGGCTTGGCAGGCCTGGCTTTTAACCTGGATTGGCGCCATCGCCGGCGGCATGGCCGAGTTGGTTCCTTGGGAAGTGGACGATAATTTTGCCATTCCGGTGATCTCGGGCTTTGTCCTCTGGATTGCGTGTTTGCTTCTCGGCGTTCCAGTCTGAGAAAAATTTTCATGCCTGTATAAGTTTTGGGCAGGCTCCTTTGGGGTCAAAGCGGGCGCCCCAAAAAATACTTTATTATTTCAATCAGTTAAAAAACGGCTCCGTTGGCCCTAAGTTTGCGTAAGAGCGGGGCTGGAGACGTGTGTAGTTCATGAGGCAAAGGATCCAAAAATTGAAATTCACTCCGGCCAAAAGGATCTCCTGGTGGACACGAGTATCGGGTGGCGTCTTGGTGCTCGGGGGCCTTCTCGGGATGATTCGCTCTCAAGATGGGGTGGATTATCGAAGTCCTGCGAGCCGATTAGATCTTCGGCCAGCATGGAGCACGAGTCCTGGACCGAGCAAGATCGCTCAAAGCCCGAATTCGTCCGTGCTTTCACGTCCAAAATACAGCGCACCCCCAGATCCCGATCAGATCGCGGCTTGGCTACAGCCAAGCGATTCTGGGCATGTTCAATTAGAACGGCAGATGAAAGAGGAATGGACAACTCGCGTGAACACTTTGGAGATGCGCGAACGACATAACCTTTTGGCGCCACGAGATGAGCTCGAGCTCAGTGACAATAATCGTCGCCTGGGAAAAATGTATCTACGCAGCCTAGTGGCGACCCACTTGCGCGATAGTCTTCGCGAGGCAGAAAAAAATTCCGAACCGATTCGAGTGGTAAGCAATGCTCAACGCAAGCTAGAGTACCTCGCTGTCCAAGGAATGAAAGTTGAAGTCGCTCCTCAAACTCGTCTGGGATCTAAGGCCGACATCGTTCGGCAGCGTGGAAGTGTTTGGATGGACTCACCGTGGCTAAAAGGGGCGGTGGATTTTCAACTGGGCGACGTGGATTCGATTGTGGCAGCCAACTCTTCAGCAAATTCGTCCACGGTCAGTGAGCGTTACCGGTTATCGCTGAGACGGTCTCTACCGGGAGAAATTCAGACTGGCATGATCTACGGTGGCACCTCTCGTATCATGACGACTTCAGTGAGCCGGTCTTTGCTGCCTCATTTAAGCTGTGCGCTCGAAAATCATCGAAAAGTGAGCGATTCGTACGCCGAACAAATGGCTCGGCTCAACTATCAGATTCGATTTTAGAGGTTATTTTCGAGTCAGCTCAACGATCGTGGCACCCGTTCCACCACCCCCAGGACCGCCGTCTCGAAAATCCGAAACGAAAGGAAGCTCTCGAAGTAAATTTCGGATGCCTTCCCGGAGGGCGCCGGTGCCCAGTCCGTGAATGATATTCACTTGAGCGAATGCTTCCTGACTAAAAACAGATTGAAGATATCTTTCGGTAAGAGAAAGTGCTTCATCAAGACGCATGCCTCGAATATCCAGAGACGATTCAAGGCCACCGCTAGATTCAGATTGCCACGAGACTTTGACGACCTTTTTCGGGTGAGTGTCTCCTTCGATTCTTTCCAGGTCGGAGTCTTTCAAGGTGAGTTGTAAGTTGCCTAAAGCAACCTTGAATTGACCGTCCGGCCTAATTTCGAGAATGGTTCCCTGGCTCTTCCATTTCGGAACCCGTACTCGTGTGCCCACCTGTAGAGAAACTCTTTCTGATACTCTATCTGGCTTTGGTCGTTCGTGTTTGGCCTCAGTGGATATTCCAGCTCGGCTGAGTTCTTGTTCCAATGCTTTTTCGACAAAATCTACTTGCCCCTCTGCGGACGAAACCAGCTCGTGTCTCTTTGCTTCGATAATCTTTCGGGAAGGCGATTGTTGAATTTCGTCGAGTCGTTTCCGGATTTCCTCTTGAGCTTGCTCTAAAAGCTGCCTGACTCGCTTTCTTGCAGTGACTTTCAGTTCAGCCTCAAGCTCGCGAATCTGAGCGCCAAGTTCAGCCTTTTGAGCTTCTGCTTGTGTTCGAAGCTCCTGGGCTTGCTGTGCAGCAAGTCTTGCATCTAATACTTGTTTTTCAAGTTCCTTGACCCAGGACTCCCACTCTCGATGCTGCGACGAAAGAAATGTTCGCGCACGCGCAATCACGTTTTGAGGGATTCCTAAGCGCTCAGCGGTTTCAAGAGCTCGAGAGCGGCCCGGAACACCAAGCTCCAGTCGAAAGGTAGGTAATCTTGAGGTTTCATCAAAGGCCATCGCAGCTGTTACAATTCGTGAGTCGTGTCGACCTAAAGTCTTCAAAACAGGATCATGTGTGGTGGTTACAATCCAGGATCCACGGTCAAGTAGGCACTCCAGCAGCGCCCGACTGAGAGCAGCGCCCTCTTCAGGGTCCGTGGCTGAGTTGAGCTCATCTAGAAGTACTAAGCTCTGTGAATCAGCACGATTAAGAATTTCTCGAAAATGAATCAAATGACCGCTAAAGCTAGAGATTTGGGCCTCAATGGATTGAGCATCTCCGAGATCTGTAAATACGAATTTAAAAAACGGAATTTTTGCTGGTCGATCTGTGGGAAAGAAAAATCCTGTTCGAGAAAAAATGGCAGCCATTCCCAAAGTTTTTAACAATACGGTTTTCCCACCCGTATTAGGACCCGTTATCAGCAGTGCTCGATGTTTTGCCTCGAGGCGTAAAGAGTTACGCTGAATCTTCTCTTCATCAAGTGACCACCATAATAAAGGGTGAGCGGTAGCGGTAAGGTCTAAGGTGTCGCCACCGCATTCCATGGATAAACCGTGGTATCGAGTCGCGATCGAGGCGCGAGCGTGAACAGCATCCCAATAGGCGAGTAGTTCGATGGCGGCCTTCCAGGATGCAGCTTGAGGCGAGAACTTTTTTGCTGTCTCCGTGAGAATGCGATGAACCTCTTGCATCCATTCGTTCTGTTTTTGTCTCAGTCGATTGTTTACTTCGGTCACTTCACGCGGTTCGATGAATACAGTCTGCCGACTGGCTGAGGCCTCATACACCAGCCCTGGAACTTCTTGTTGCGACGAAATCTTTACAGGTAAAACGTAGCGGCCGTCTCGAATGTCCGTGTACTCGCCCTGAAGTACCCCTTTTTGCAGATAGTCTCGAGAAAGGGCTTCCAGTCGAGCGCTGACTTCCCTTTTAAGAGAACGCAATTCATTTGAAAGCTCGAAAAGCTTCGGAGAAGCAGTTTCCGAAAGCTCGCCTTCTGGGGTTAAGAGTTGATCCAACGCTCTGACCACAGACGACGAATCTGGAAGAGCCAAGATAAAGGCGCGAATGTGCTCCAGCGGCTCATCGGAAAGAGTCATGGTTCTGAAGATTTCTGAGGCTCGAAGCCAGCGACGAATCAGATTCCACTCAGGCAGATCCAGTAGCGCCCCTCGGGCTAAGCGTTCAAGTGAGGGTGACGGATCTTCCAACTCCTGGAGCGAGGCCCAGAGGTCTGATTTTGAGAGTATCAGAAAAGCTTCTCGGGTTTGGGTCTGCCGAAGGTTCGCCGCCTCAGGAGATTTGGCCCACTCGTTTGGGTCCTGTAAAATGATGACTTTTTGACGACCTAGAATGCTCGCCGCGAAAGCAGCGGCTTTTTCGAGAAAAAGAGTCCACTCCAGAGATTGGGGGTGTTGCGGCAGGCTTTTGTGCGAATCCACTGCGGGAACTTAAATTCATGCTGCTTGCTTGGCAAGAGAATGAACTCTGAATTAAATTTTGAGGGGTGGATTTAACCGTCATCTTTGATCAGCTCAATCATCAGCACTTCGATGGCTTCCTCGATCGGCCGAAGCTCATTTGGAATACCCGGTTGCGCACCAGTTCGGGACGCTTCCTTCCCGGAAGGCGCTCACAGGGGCTTCCTGCGACCATTGAGATCGCTCAGTATTTGCTCGAGGAACTGCATGCCGAAACTCATGTTCGAGAAACCATCGCACACGAGATGATTCACTATTGGCTCTGGGTCCGTAAACGACCCTACGGCCACACCGAAGAATTCTACGAAAAAATGCAAAGCATTGGAGCCCGGCGATATAATCCGGTGCCCAGAAAACGCCCTTATAAATACTTGTACCAGTGTCTTGCCTGCCAGCGAGTTTTTAAGGCGCGCAAAAAGCTAGGCACTTTGGCTTGTGCAGATTGTTGTCGTAGCCATGCTCGAGGCAAGTATGATGCGCGATTTAAGCTTGTTCTCGCCCACGACTTGTCTGAAAGTGCCGAAGGACGACGTCTGCTGGAGGAAGAATCATGAGACTTATAGCGTTCTTAGGGTTGAGTATGCTTTCGGTAAATCATTTATCTGCCTTTGCCTCTAAAACAGACGAGGCGATATTCTTGCAGCGGCCCGATGGAACAAAACAGTGCGAGTTCAAGGACGATGCGCCCATGCGTGCAAAGATGATGGCTTCTTTAAAACAAGAACTAAAAAAAGCAAAAATTCGTCCACTAGAGATTCGTCATCTCTCTAGCGATGGCAAAATTCGGATTCAGATGTGCGGAGCCCCCACAGGGGCAGTGTTTCTTTTGAAGGTTCGAAAATCTGAAGCTGAGGCCGCTAAAAAGTTGGGTTTCGTTGAAGTAAGCGCACCCGCTGAGAAAAAGCCCCTCTCAAAGTAAGGTTTACTCTGAGGACTTGAGGCCGTATTTCTGAAGTTTTGTAGCAATGGCACTTGCAGGCATTCCGCTGAGTTCAGAGGCTCGTTCTACGCTACCCTTACAAGCGCGAAGCAGTTCTTCTAGATAAGTTTTTTCGAAAGCTTCACGTGTGGCATGAAACTCGGTACGGTCGTAACCGAATTGAGGCAGCTCATTGGCGGACAGTTCCAGAGCCTGGCAGTTCGTTACAGCGATTTTCAGAACGTTCCGAAGCTCGCGTAAATTTCCGGGCCAATCGTACTGGCGAAGCTGACTCCAGGCGGATGCTGAAACTTCTGGGGCTGGCTTACCTAACTCACGAGAAAGTTCAGTGATCAGTGTTTTCGTGATGGCTTCAAACTCGTCAGTTCGTTTGCTGAGCGCCGGGATCTCGATTCGATTTTTTGTAAGCTCAGTTAAAAGCTCTGCGTTAAAAAATCCAGCTTGAGATCGCTTCTCCAGATTCTGGTCAGTAGTCGCAATGATTCTTGCCCCCTGACCTGTACGAAGGTGTTCTAGCAACGCTTTTTGATCCGAAAGGGGCCATTCGCCAATCTCTTGCAAGATCAGGCTTCCAGCACCAGTCTCCACGAGTTGACGCGAGAGTGAGTCGCGGTGGTGGCCGATATTCATGGTCTTCGAGGCGCGGGGGCCATTCAAATGAATCCAGCGGGCAATCTGGCCCTTACCGGTTCCTGGCGCGCCCGAAATCAGAACGGCAGTCTGACCATTTTTAGCCATCGCTTCGAGAGGCGCCTTCTGATTGGGGGGAAGAAAATGAACCCATTCCATGGTGCTGCGGTTGTAACGCGCGGCGTAGACCACGTCAAGCAAGCGAATTTCTGGCGACTTTTAGGCCTCATGAAGGCAAAATCAAAGTCGTTTCACGACAGATAGGGAGATCTCATGCGCGTCCGAAACCTGTGTGTTTGGCTTGGTGTCCTGGTGTTGAGCAACGTTTCTGCCGCTTGGTCGGCAGACTCAGTCAGAGTGGCCCTAGTTCTGGATAAAGGAGGGCGGGACGATAAATCCTTCAATGCTGCCGCATTTCGTGGAGCGAGCGATGCGCAAAAAAAGTTTGGAGTCCAAGTCAAGACTATCGAGGCAACCGATGACAATGCGATTGAGCCGATGCTGCGCTCTTTGGCGCAAAAAGACTTCGGCTTAATCATCGGTGTTGGGGTCGCCCAGGCTGACGCGATGAAGAAGGTGGCGGCTCAATTTC
>JAGWZD010000335.1 GCA_018968995.1 Bdellovibrionales bacterium | reverse complement strand
GTACATGATGTTGTGAATGAAGCGATGCAGATGCTGAGTCGGCAGCTTGAATCGCGTGGTGTTGAAGTTAAAAAGCTTTATTCGGGCAGCCTTCCAAAGGTTTTCGCAAACCCAGTTCAGCTTGAACAGGTTTTCATTAACTTAACCACTAATGCTCGAGACTCCATTGAGTCCACAGGACGTGGTTCAGGAAAAATCGAAATTCAAACCCGTGTGGCCGGAAAATTTGTGGAAGTGATTTTTAAAGATGACGGGGTTGGGATGGATGACCGAACCAAGTCGAAAGCGTTTAATCCATTTTTTACTACCAAAGAAGTTGGCAAAGGTATGGGCCTGGGTCTGAGCCTGAGTTACGGAATCTTGTCAAAGATTCACGGGTCCATTTTTGTCGAAAGTGAATTGGGTCGTGGAGCCGAGTTTTTGGTTCGCATTCCAATCGATTATCGAGAGTTGGGTTAGTTTTTAGTTTGTTTAACAGAGAGGGAGATAAACACGTGACCAAAACCAGAGTGATGATTGTTGATGATGAAGAAACCATCCGAAAGCTGCTAAAAGGACGTCTTGAGCGTGAGGGCTATGAAGTAGTCGCGTGCTCCAACTCTGCCGAAGCCGAAACCCAGTTTAAGTCCTCAGGCGCTGCTCCAGTGGCTGTGCTTGTTTCAGATATTAAAATGCCCGGAAAAGACGGCTTTTCTCTCATGGAGTGGGCTAAGGCTCGCGATGCACGGTGTAAGGTCGTTTTGATCACGGGTCATGGAGAAAAAGAAGTCGCGATTCGCGCACTCAAATGGGGTGCAAGCGATTATCTCGAAAAGCCTTTTGATCTCGATGAATTTGTACACTCAGTGAAACGCTGTATGAACGAGTATGAACTTGAGTCCGAGAAGGCCGAGCGACTGGCAGCGCTTGAGGCTCGCGCTGAGCGAGCTGAAGGACAGACCGGTGGCGATACCTGGTTTGTGTCAAAGAGTAAGGCCATGGATCAAGTGAACGAATGGATCTCAGTTCTTCGACGTGAGTCGATGCGCGGTGAGGGCGAGGAGCCAACCGTCTTAGTTCTAGGTGAGAGCGGCACCGGCAAAGAGGGCATCGCCCGAATGATTCACGCGGGATCTCGCCGGGGGCGGGGTCCGTGGGTTGCGGTCAACTGCGCCAACTTTAACGAGCAGCTTTTAGAGAGCGAGCTTTTTGGTCATGAGCGGGGGGCCTTTACTGGGGCCACTCAGCTGAAACGGGGGCTCTTTGAGCTAGCGCACGGCGGAACGTTGTTCCTGGATGAAGTGGGTGAGATGGATCCACGCCTTCAGGCAAAGCTCTTGCGGGTGATTCAAGAAAAGACCCTCCGTCGGGTTGGCGGGACAGCCGACATCAAGACGGATGTTCGAGTAATTGCGGCAACGCACGTGAATCTTGAAAAGAGCGTTGAGAAAGGATCTTTTCGTGAAGATCTTTATCATCGCATCAACAGGGTGGTCATTCAGGTACCCTCGCTTCGTGAGCGAACTCACGACATTATCCCGATGGCAGCACAGTTCGCCGAGAAAGCGTTTAGTGTTCGAGGGAAGAAGTTTTCAGGATTTAGTGCTGAATCTCAAGCGGCCATGCAGGGCTATCGATGGCCAGGGAATGTGCGAGAGCTTTTAAACGTCGTCGAGCGAGCAGCGCTCGTCGCTGGAGCCAAAGATCAAGCCGTAGATGTGTGCGCCTTCATGGGGGCTCAACCAGCGTCGAAGATGACAGTAGTGCAGACTACTACTACAGGATCGGCCTCGGTTGAGGCTTACTCTGAGAGCTACAGTAGCCCCAGTGGTAACGGTAGCACTCGCTTAAGCATTGTGAAGTCTGAGTCAGCCCCGGTTCTTCAGCTTCAAGACGCGATGGAAAGCTATACTACTCTAAAAAAGCGATGGAGCTTTTCGTTTGAGCGAGAGTACTTGGCAGCGATTTTGAGTCGACACGACGGAAACGTCTCAGCTGCTGCTCGAGAGGCACACCTTGATCGGAGTAATTTCCTGCGCCTCTTACGACGTCACCGAATGACGGCCCAAGAGTATCGCAAGGATCGTGAGTCGGACTCGGTATCGGACACGCACAAGAAAGCCGCTTAAGGGAAACCTTCTTCGGACGTGACAGGGATGGGTTCTCCACTCGGTATTTTGGAGAGTCCATCCCTGCTGTATTTTACAGGGGTGTCGATTTTGACCCGTACACGACACAGGTCGTAGCTGACCCTCTGCCTCGAAATAGGGCCATATTTCACTGAATATTCCAGTAGGTCCGTTTTCCCAGGGTTTATTTTCGCCTGGCATCATCCGTGCTTTCTAGAGGGCTTGTCAGCTCAAAGTAGTCCGGGAGGCTAAAATGAACCATTCCAATCCAACGCACGCACTATTGTTTGAAGTTCTTGGCGGAATCTCGCAACTCGAGCACGTCTACGAGACACTCTTGGTGCGGGTAGAGCAGATCGCAGATCAATCTGAGCGAGATGAGCTCTCATCTCTCTTACGGCGAAACGCGTTTTTTAAACAGTGGCGGAGCCTAATTCGAGAGTGCCTGGCGACAGGAAATGAATGTGGAGTGCTTCTAGT
>JAGWZD010000015.1 GCA_018968995.1 Bdellovibrionales bacterium | reverse complement strand
GCCAATATTGCCAATGGGTTGGTGCAAACGGTCGATCAGTACGCCTGGCTCAGACTCATTGCCGGAATCGGCCTTGCTGGAGAATTAGGGGCGGGCATCACCTTGGTCTCTGAAGTGCTTCCCACTGAAAAGCGAGGATACGGAACCACGTTGGTGGCGACGGTGGGTATTTTTGGGGCGATTCTTGCGGCAAATGTGGGTGAGATCTTTCATTGGCGTACCGCTTATTTCTTAGGCGGGGGCTTGGGGATTGCTCTGCTCGTTCTTCGAGTCAGTGTGTTTGAGTCAGCTCTGTTCTCAGCAGTAAAAAAGCAGGCGAAGAGCCGTGGAAATTTCCTGGCTCTTTTTTCCTCTGCCGAAAGATTTCGCCGGTACTTGTCCTGTATTCTGATTGGAGTGCCCGTGTGGTTTTCGATGGGCATTCTGGTGACGTTCGTGCCTGAGTTTGCCAAGGAGCGCGGACTGACCGAACCCGTCTCAGCCGGTAGAGCCATTATGTTTACCTATATCGGCTCGGCGTTGGGCGATTTGTTGAGTGGGCTTTTAAGCCAGCTTTTAAGAAGCCGACGTCAAGTGGTGCTGGGATTTATCCTGGTGATTTTTGCCTTTGTAGCGGCCTTCTTAAGCATGGACTGGAAGAGTGCTTCGAGCGTCTATGGCCTTTGTTTCGGGATCGGACTGGGCACAGGCTACTGGGCTGTTTTTGTGACGATTGCTGCTGAGCAGTTTGGAACCAACTTACGGGCCACGGTCACCACCACGGTTCCGAATTTTGTTCGGGGTTCGGTGGTGCCGCTCTCTTTGCTCTTTTCAGCTCTAAGACCTCAACTCGGAATGATCGGGTCGGCCTGGGCAGTTGCTGCGCTGACCCTGGTGCTATCGTTTTGGGCGCTGAGCTCTCTTGAGGAGACTTTTTCGAAGGACCTCGATTATCTTGAGCAAATTTAGACCCTTTTGATTTCGCTCATTTATCAAGAGTGTGTGGCATGTTAACGCTCGGTTCATGAAAACATCCTCGTTTGGATCAGGTCTTCGTACTGAGGCTATTGCAGGCGCCACGACATTTTTCACGATGGCCTACATCGTGGTGGTCAATCCATCGGTGCTCACGGCGCAGGGTACGGGGATGCCCTTTTCAGGGGTGATGACAGCAACAGTGCTGCTTTCTTTTGTCAGCACGTTGCTGATGGGGGTTTATGCGAAGCTTCCTTACGCCGTGGCCTCAGGGATGGGGCTCAATGCCTTTTTTACGTACACTCTGGTTTTAGGAAAAGGGGTTCCCTGGCCGACAGCATTGGGTATCACGTTTTGGGCCGGGGTTTTGTTTCTGCTCGTCTCGGTGACACCACTTCGCGAAGCCATTGCGCGTGCAGTGCCTCAGGGCCTACGTGTCGGGTCGGCTGCGGGGATCGGAATTTTTCTGACTTTCATTGGGCTGAAGAACTCAGGCTTCGTGGTGAACCATCCGGTCACGTCCGTGAAAGCAGGGCTCATTACTGTGCCTGTGCTGTTGTCGTTAGGAGGCTTTGTTCTGATTGGAGCCTTGCTTCGAAAACGAAATCCGTTTGCGTTTCTTGCAGGTATTTTTGCAGTCACGTTAGTGGCCTGGGTGATGGGGCTAGTGAAGGCTCCCGAGCAGGTTTTTTCGATGCCTGATTTTTCGTCGGCGTTTCTGAAGATGGACCCCTGGGGTGCGCTCAAGGTCTCGCTCATTCCCGCTATTTTGGCGATTTTGTTTACCGACCTTTTTGATTCGATCACTTCATTTGTGGGAATGTCCCATGGCGCTGGACTGGTGGACTCCAAAGGAAACCCTAAAAATCTCCGACAAGGCCTCATTGTCGACTCTTGGGCGACTCTTCTTGCGGGTGTTTTTGGGACGAGTTCAGGCACCGTTTTTGTGGAGAGCATGGCGGGTGTGGAAGTGGGGGGAAGAACCGGTAAAACCGCTATTTTTGCTGCTCTTTGTTTTTTACCCTGCCTCTTTATTGCTCCTTTGGCCGCGATGGTTCCTGCCTACGCAACCGCACCCGTACTGGTGTGGGTCGGCGTGCTGATGTTTCGAAGTGTCTCGTCACTGAAGACCGAAAATATTGAAGATCTCGTACCGGCCTTTCTCGCCATCATTTTGGTTCCGCTCACATTTTCGATTACCCAGGGACTTGTCTGGGGCTTTCTATCGCATTTGACCTTTTACTGGCTTGCAGGACGGAAGTCTGAAATCACCCGAACACAGATCGTCATTTGTGTTCTCTCTGTGGTGATTCTACTGATTGAAAATTCGGGATGAGAAAATCATCCCCGAAGGGCTGTTGCAACCGCCTGGGCGATTTGAGCGGCTCCAGGAGTATCCGAGTGGATGCACAGGGTCTGGGCCCGAAGAGTGAGGGCGCTTCCATCGAGCGCGGTCACACGTCCATGAAGCGCAATTTCTTGGGCCTGGCGTGAAGCCTCAACCGGATCAGTGATCAGCGCTTGAGGGTGAGATCGAGACACCAGAGCTCCACTCGCTTCGTAGCGACGATCGGCGAAGGCTTCATTCAAAAACGGTATGCCCATCTCTTGGGCGGCCTGAGCAGATTTGGATCCGGCAAGTCCGACGAGTTTTAAGCCTAAATTCATTTCATGAATCGCTCGAGCAATAACCCTGGCGAGAGCAAGATCGCGGGCAGAGCGATTATAAAGAGCGCCATGAGGTTTCACATGAGCCAGGGTTGCACCCTCAGCGCGAGCGATGCGATCGAGTGCGGATACTTGGTTCTGAAGGAGTTCAACGAGTTTGCTTTCTTCCAGGTCCAGGTCTTGGCGTCCAAATCCTTCGCGATCGGGGTAGGAGGGATGAGCCCCCAGTTTTAGTCCATGGGTGAGAGCGGCCTGAATCGCTTCATGCATCGAGCGATCATCGCCCGCGTGCCCACCGCAGGCGATGCTCACGGAGCTTAGCCAAGGTAGCAGTTCGCGGGTGTCAAAACCCTCACCGATGTCCGCATTCAGATCCATCGCTATCACATCTCTCATTTAACGAGTTCCAGGCGAAGTCGTCTAGCGTCTTCAAGCGTGCACCACTCCAATCGAAGCTCATCTCCGGGGCGTACTTGTGCCAGGCGCCAATGATCGCGCTCAATCACGGTAGCGATTTTCGGATAGCCTCCTGTGATCGGAAGGTCGGCTCCAAGCACAATAGGAAGCCCGGATGGCGGCACTTGGATCGCTCCAAAGGTGTTGGCCTCGGAGGGAATTTCAGTAGCGCCTTGATGCTTCAAGGCAGTGCCCTCGAGTCGGATTCCCATGCGGTTGGAGTGAGGACTGACTCGATAAGATTCAGTGACCAGTTTATGGAGTTCAGTTTTTGAAAAAAAATGTGCCTGAGGCCCCGGCAAAACGCGGATGGGGTTCTGAAGGTCATCCTGAATGAGCTTTTGGATGCGGGCAGCATCACCAAAACGAGAGGTTTTCTGAGGCGCTTTCATTTTTAGGACGTCTAAACGATCCCCGCTTTGAAGAGACGACTGTAGAGCACCGAGTGCGTGAGTGGGCTTAAATCCACCGGCGATGGCTAAATACCCTCGAACACCCTGGCTTGCGGACCCGATCTTCAGCCGATCGCCTTTTTTAACCGAGAACGCCTCACCCCAGGCTTGAGGCTGACCGTTGAGCAGAATTTTGAAATCGCCACCAAAAACGCTGACGGTGTGATGGTTTAAAATCAGAAGCTCTGGCCCAAGCAGGGTGAACTCAAGCACCGAAGCTTCAGGTGGATTTGAAACAATAAGATTCGCCACTCTTGCAGAGAGGCGATCCATCACGCCACCGGGAGCCATTCCTTGGCTTCCTCTGCCCCAAACGCCGAAGCCTTGAATGGAGGACTGAGATCCTGGCTTGATCACTTCAAGACTCATTGGGCTGTAAACCTCACAGTATCGCCTGGAGCAAGAAGCGCGGCGCGCCTACGCTTGGGGTCAAAAAGCAGTACATCCGAGGTACCGATGATCCTCCATCCGCCGGAGGTGGAGTGGGGGTAGATCCCACAAAAAGAACCCGCCAGGGCAACACTTCCCGAGGGGACGCGCACTCGAGGTTCAGAGAGGCGCGGAATGTCGAAGCTTCCTTCGGTGGGAACAAGATAGGGAAATCCGGGCGCAAACCCAATGAACGCCACTCGAAATAAAAGGCTGGAGTGCCATTGAATAAAAGCGGGGACAGAGTACCCCAGATGGGAGGCAACCAAATCGAGGTCCATGCCGTCGTAACGCATGGGAATTTTTAGAGCGGGTTTTTGGCGCGAGACTTTTTCTTTCAGCTGAGAGAGGCGCTCGGTGAGCTTTTTTGGATACTGCTGAAGCTTGCTCACTGCGATTTGAGAATCAAAGCAAACCAGCAGCGTGCACGCCCCGGGAATGAGATCTAAAATATCAGCGCTTTTGTGGCGGTTGAGTTCATGAAACGCCTGCTGTGGCGCAAGACTGACCCCAGTCTTGGGATCAGGCTCCCAGCGAAGGAGAAGCGCGTCTTCAGATACCCAAGTGCACTGAGGCCTGATCATTTAAGGCGATTTCCTTGAGTCTCAGGAAGCATAAAAACCAGAATTCCTCCTGCCAGAAAAAACAAAGAAGTCCCTCCGAGCGCAAAGCCATAGCCGCGGCTCGCGGCTACGCCACCAATCACCCAAGGAGCAAAGGCACTGAAGGCACGTCCCGTATTGTAAACAAGACTTTGCGCCGTAGCTCGAACCTCAGTGGGAAAAAGCTCAGCTAAAAGCACTCCAAAGACGCTAAAAAATCCGTGGCCAAAAAATCCCACCAGTGGTCCTAGAATCAGGAGCGCCTCGCTGCTTCGGGCTGAGTTTCCAAAAAAAGGAACAAGAAGGGCGGCAATGACAAGAAAGGCCGAGAAAGACCTACGCCTTCCCCATCGATCGGCCAGAAATCCAAAGCTCAGGTAGCCTAGAAACGCGCCACTTTGAATGAGTAAAATCCATTTCATCGAGCCCACGAGCGAGAGACCTGCGCCTCCTTTTTCGACAGGCGAGGACAGAAACGACGGAAGCCAGGTGAAAAGGCCCCAGTAGCCAAACATGACCGTGGCACAGAGAAAAATAGCCTTCACAGTGGTGGGACGAAGCGACGGTGAGAAGATGACTTTTGTCGGCGTCCAAAGTGGACTTTTTTCGGTTTTATTTTTCCAGATTTCGGGCTCGTCGATGTGATGGCGAACCCAGAACGTAAAGAGCGCGGGGAGCACGCCTAGGATAAAAAGCGTACGCCATCCCCAAACCGGAAGAATCCAAGCCGCAAGTAAGGCCGCGGCCATGTAGCCCAGCGCCCATCCCGATTGCATGATGCCAATGGCCTTGGCGCGATGCGGAGCAGGCCAGGTTTCGCTCACGAGTGTCGCTCCAGCAGCCCATTCGCCTCCCATGCCTAGACCCAAAAGTGCGCGCCAGAGAGCGAGCTGTAGAAAAGACTGTGAGGTTGCTGTTCCTAAAGAGGCAAAAGAGTAGACAAGAATCGTGATGTTGAGAACCCGCACTCTCCCAAATCGATCGGCAAGCGCCCCAAAGAGGACGCCCCCAGCGGCAGAGCTCAGCAGTGTGAACGTGGCGAGTAACCCCGCTGAACCTGGTCCAAACCCGAATTCAGCCGAAAGGGCCGGGATAGCCATCAAAAAGATCACAAAATCCATGGCATCTAGCGCCCATCCCACCATGGCCGCAATGAGAGTTCTAAAAGGCGAATTTGCTCTGGGTTCCGAATTAGGGTCTACCGGCACATCGTCGATCGTAGATGAGATACGTTGCCACTGCAAAGAAGCTTTCAGGTGCTTTCGTGGATAACGGTAAGGTAGCGCTGTTGAAATAAGAGGCTAAAAAGACTACGGTAATTGCCAGCTAATCGCCTTTCATTTCAGGTTTGATCGGGCCGAAGGGTGTCCAAAAGATGGGGTCTGCATGTCCGCTGCAACTGCAAACGAACTGATCGAGAAGCTCGGTTTAAAACCGCTTCCTGAAGAAGGGGGCTACTACAAAGAAACCTACCGCCACGTCGTCGGCATTCCCGCCGAGGCTGCTGGCATTTCCCGGTCGGGCAGCCGCCGGCTGGCCACAGCGATCTACTACGTGGTGGTTCCCAGCAGCTTCTCGGCTTTGCATCTGCTGCAAAAGAGCGACGAGATCTTTCATTTCTACGGTGGGGATCCGGTAGAGATGATTCAGATCGATCCCCAGGGAAAACTCCACACTTTCGTTTTAGGGGCAGATGTCATGGCCGGAGAGTCCCCACAGGTCGTCGTTCCGGGCGGCAACTGGCAGGCTCTACGCCTGAAAGAAGGCGGAGCCTGGGCCCTGATGGGCACGACTGTTTCGCCGGGCTTTGAGTTCGAAGACTTTGAGCTGAAAAGTCGCGAGGAGCTCTTGAAGCTTTTTCCACAGCACCGAGACGCTGTCTTGAAATTCACCAGGGCAGAAGGGGAGCGGATCCATTGAGTACGCCAGAGACGGTGGTCACCTACGAAACCGCCCTTGGGCTTCTGGAAAAGTGCGCGAAGAGCCTTCCTCGTGTGCTGGAGAAAGTTTCTATTTCTGAGGCGCTCGGACGTATTCTGGCAGCCGATCTGCTTGCACCGGAGGATTTTCCGTTGTGGAAGACCTCGGCGATGGATGGCTACGCGGTTCAGAGCAGCTTTCTTAATAAACGTCTCAATACGTTTTTAAAATCTGAAGGGATCCTGAAAGCAGGCGATGCTCCCGGGTTTTCCTCAGAAGAGCAGGTCTTTGAGATCCTAACGGGAGCAGCACTTCCTTCGGGCGCTGATGCAGTCGTTCGTGTTGAGGATGTGTCTGAGCCCAGCGATTCCGGCGCCGTTTTCACGGTGCCTGTAAAACCTGGGCAAAACGTCCGTCAGATCGGAGAAGATGTCACCAAAGGAGCCGTGCTTGTTTCTGCCGGACGAGTGATCCGCCATGAAGACCTCTTGCTTCTGGCCACACTCGGGGTGGTGGAGATTCAGGTGCTTCGGCGCCTTCGTGTGGGTCTTCTTTGCACTGGTTCCGAGCTCACCTCCATCGAAGAGACGCCTCGGCCGGGGATGATCCGCAATTCTTCATTTTTATATCTTTCTTCCATTCTCAGAGACCTTGGTTGCGAGGTGATCCCTCTCGGGTTTGTCGAAGACGAAATCAGCAGCTTTGCTGCACATCTTTCAGAGAGCGCGGCCTCGAAGATGGATCTTCTCGTCACAACGGGGGCAGTCTCGGTGGGAAAGCTCGATTTTTTGGTCGAAGCGCTTCAGCAGCTCAAGGCCAGGTTCCACTTTCAAAAGGTGAAAGTCAGGCCCGGTAAACCGGTGGTGCTCTCTGAGATTCCTGTCAGAACAGGTGCGCCGCTGATTCATCTAGGATTGCCCGGGAATCCGGTGACTTCGGCCGTCAGTGTGAGATTTTTTCTCGTGCCGCTGCTTCGCAACTGGGCGGCGCAGCCTCAAGAGGCGCCATTTTATTTCCCCTTGAATCAGGACGTGCGAGTAACGTCAGAGACCACCTGCTTCTACAGGGCTATGGTTCGAAAAAACGAAAATGGAATGAGCGTGATTGAGTTTCACGAAAATCAACAGCCCTCACGGATGGCTCCGATGATGGACTGTACTCACTGGGTGAAGATTGATCCAAGTGCCCAGGAAAGACTCTCAGCAGGAACGCCGGTTGCGGCTTATCCGCTGATTCCTTCGACAAGCGCCTGACGAGAGGGAGTGAATATGGAATTCAGGCAGACTCCTAAGACCGGGCTGATGGAAATTCAGATGGAGCGTTTTGATGAGACGGGCTCCTCCAGACGCGCCGATCAGCTGGCAATCGAGGAGCCGCTCGAGATTCGTCTGGAGTGGATGACTCCCGAGGGGCTGAAAAATCAAAAGAGCATTTCGATCACGCTGCGTACTCCAGGCGATGACTTTGCGCTGGCCCTGGGCTTTCTGGTCACCGAAGGACTGGTGCCGGCGAGCAAGCCTTTTTCGGAGCATTTCGCGAGCATCGGATATTGCGGGCCTCCGCTTGCCCCTCTGGGCCACAGCAACATCGTGAAGCTGGTTTATAAAAATCCCCAGGTTCTCGAACTGGGAAGCATGGAGAGACATTTTTATGTCAACTCGAGCTGTGGGGTCTGTGGCAAAGCCTCAATCGATGCGCTCAGGGCGCGTCCCAACTTCGAGACAGCTTCTGTGGCTGAAAGGTCGATCTCGCGTCGGATGATTTTGGAGCTTCCCCAGAGGCTCCGTGCCGCTCAAGAGGTATTCGAGTCCACAGGCGGGCTTCATGCCTCTGCTCTTTTTGACTCTCGTGGCAGCCTACTGGATCTCAAAGAGGACGTCGGACGTCACAACGCGCTCGATAAGGTGGTCGGGGCGGCCTATGAGCGGGGCGTTTTACCGCTAAGCGATAGTATTCTGATGCTGAGTGGCCGGATCAGTTTTGAGCTCGTTCAAAAGGCAAGTCAGGCGGGAATCCCCGTCATCGCCGCGCTTGGTGCTCCGTCGAGTCTTGCCCTCGAGCTTGCGATTGACCGCAAGATGACGCTGATCGGTTTTATTCGCGAAGGGCGTTTTAACGTTTATCATGATCCAGGGAGGCTTTTGTGAAGCTGAGATTCGCCCAGGATCGGATTCGTTTTCGGTTTTCCGACGACGAGCTGAGCGCTCTTGCCGAAGGGCATTCTCTACAAATGAGTGTTTGTGCTCCGTCGAGCCGTGAGGTGAAGCTTTTGGAGTGCGAGGTAAGCTCAGGCGACTTTGAGGCAACGAGCCTCGAGGGCAGCGCCTCCTGCTTGCGCCTTCAGATCAGCCGCGAGAATCTTCGGAACTGGGTCGGCCAAGGGGGAGTTTCGCTGAAGATCGATACGCCCTCGGGTCTTGAGCTGGTGATCGAGCGTGATCTCGGGCGTAAGATGGGCCGAAAGGAAAAAAGGTCAGAAGACGCTTCAAAAGGAGAGACGTTTTGAAGAAAAAAACAGAGGTTCCTCCGTTCGACGGTCTGAAGCCTCAGGTGCATTCTGCTCCGGAGGCGGCGGGGGGGCTCGCAGCCATTGTGAGTGGTCTTCAGCACGCGATTGGGGAGATGGGACCTGTGCGAGGGCTACGAGAGCTCGCACACGTGAATCAGATGAAGGGCTTTGATTGTCCGGGCTGCGCGTGGCCCGATCCTGATGATCGCCGCGATCTGACTGAATTCTGCGAGAATGGGGCAAAGGCCATTGCGGAGGAGGCCACTCGGGCCAAGGCTGACCCCGATTTTTTTGCCCGACACTCCGTGGAGGAAATGGGGGGATGGACGGACTTTGAGATCGGCAAGTCGGGACGGATCACTCATCCGATGTGGCTGAAAAATGGTGCGACTCATTATGCACCGATCTCCTGGTCAGAGGCATTGGATCTTTTGGCAAAAGAGCTCCAAGCGGCGGCATCACCCGATGAGGCGGTTTTCTACACTTCAGGCAGGACGAGTAACGAAGCGGCCTATCTTTATCAGCTCCTAGTTCGTCTCTACGGAACCAACAATCTGCCGGATTGTTCGAATATGTGCCACGAATCCAGCGGATTGGCGCTGAAGGAGTCCATCGGTATCGGCAAGGGCTCAGTGACTCTTGAGGATTTTGACCATTCCGATTGCATTCTGGTCATCGGCCAGAACCCGGGCACCAATCATCCTCGGATGCTCACCACTCTTCAGAAGGCTGCAAGAAGAGGAGCACGGATCATCACGCTGAATCCCCTAAACGAAACCGCGATGAAGCGCTTTAAGCACCCACAGGAGTTCTGGACCTGGTTTGGTCGTGGAACACCGATGGCCACCCTTCACTTGCCGGTTCGAGTGAACGGCGACATGGCTGCGCTCAAAGGGCTGATGAAGCATTTAGTAGAAAAAGATCTTCAGACGGCAGGCAAAGTCTTAAATCACGAATTCATCCGTGCGAATACTGCGGGTTTTGAAGAGTTTCTGGCAGAGCTGAAGCGAACCTCTTGGGAGGAGATCGTTCGTGAGAGCGGCCTATCGAGGGAACACCTCACGGCGGCAGCCGAGGTCATCGCAGGAGCCAAGGCGATGATTTGCTGTTGGGCCATGGGGATCACGCAACAAACCGATGGTGTCGCTATCATCCAAGAGATCGTGAATCTGCTGATGCTCGGTGGGCATCTTGGAAGAGCGGGCGCTGGGGTCTGCCCGGTTCGTGGTCACTCGAATGTCCAGGGCGATCGGACGATGGGCATTCACGAAAATCCACCTGCGTCCTTCACGAATGCCATTTCAAAAGAATTCGGCTTTCAAGCACCTCAAGAGGCTGGCTATGACGTCGTCGAAGCGATCCGCGCCATGCACGATGGCAAGGTGCGAGTGTTTGTCGGCATGGGAGGCAATTTTATCTCGTCCTCGCCAGATACCGAGTTTACCGGTGAGGCCCTCAGGCGCACTCGATTGACGGTCCAGGTTTCGACGAAGCTCAATCGATCGCATCTCGTGACGGGAGAGCAAGCGCTGATTCTTCCGTGTCTAGGAAGAACGGAAAAGGATCTTCAGAAGACCGGAGAACAGTTCATTACTGTCGAGAATTCGATGAGCGTGGTTCATGCTTCTCGCGGCAATCTCGCTCCGCAGTCCGAGTTCTTAAAGAGCGAGGTCGCTATTGTCTGTGAGCTTGGCGCTAAGCTTTTTCAGGGGACACCGTCTGAGGGGCTCGTGCCGTGGAGCGAATTCCGGGATGACTACGATCGAATTCGTGACCGGATCGAGAGGACGATTCCGGGCTTTTCGGATTTTAATGCCCGAGTGCGAAACTCGCCTGGGGGATTCTACCTGCCTCACGGCGTGCGCGATGAGCTTCGTTTTGATACTTCAAGCGGCAAGGCCGAGTTTAAGACTTTCCGACTGGGAAAGCTTGAGCTTCCGCCGGGTGCTCTCATGCTCATGACCGTTCGCACCCATGATCAGTTCAATACGACGATCTACGGGCTCAATGATCGCTACCGAGGGATCCAGCACGGAAGGCGAGTGATCTTCCTCAACGAGGCGGATATTCGCGAGCTCGGATTTTCTGCCGGGCAGTGGGTGGACATCACCAGCCACTTTGGTCAAAAAGAAAGAAAAGCCGAAAAGTTTATGATCGTGCCCTACGATATTCCGCGGAGATGCGCGGCTTCGTACTTTCCGGAGACCAACGTCCTGGTTCCGATCGATAGCGTGGTGGGCAAGAGCAACACCCCGACTTACAAAAGTATCGTGGTGACGCTCACGCCCGCGCAGGGAGTAGGGCCTTGACGGAGCGGCGTGAACTGTATGGCCTCGTGTTGACGGGCGGGCGAAGTCGGCGAATGGGCTCGGATAAGGCGCTGATTCCGTACCAAGGCGTGCCTCATGCGCTTTATCTTCGCGAACTGCTTCGGACCTTTTGTGCAGAGGTTTTTCTTTCGGCAAGAAAGGCCCAGTGGGTCGGCACGCCACTTGAGGGCGCTCCGCTGTTGGAGGATGTGATTGAGGATGTTGGCCCCATGGGTGGCCTTATTACAGCGCTGAGATTCCGCCCCAAGGCCAACTGGGTTGTCCTGGCTTGTGATCTGCCCCACGTGGGTTCTGCATCAATCCAGGATTTGATTGGTTCGTT
The DNA here is from genome assembly GCA_018968995.1 of Bdellovibrionales bacterium. GTDB lineage: Bacteria > Bdellovibrionota > UBA1018 > UBA1018 > UBA1018 > CAIOHW01. The sequence continues at coordinate 4,473 of JAGWZD010000015.1, read as the reverse complement.
TGATCCCCAAAAAATGGCGACTTGTTACGCTAATGCCGATGAGGGTTTTCCTGAACCCCTTTTTGCGATCTACACGCCACAGGCGCTCGGAGTTTTTGAAAATGCCCTTCAAGAGGGCCTGCGCTGCCCAGTGAAGGTGCTCGGGCGAAATGATGTTCGGCTCATTGAGGCCAAAAATGCTGGGATCCTCTCGAATGCCAATACTCCTGAGGACAGCAAACGTGCCGGTTTGGCACTTCCTGCTTCACTTCAGGCGCATGAAGTGAAAGGTTCGAAATAGTTTATGAAAAAAACAGCAGCACATCCGGTGGATGAGGTTCCTTCGTTTGGAGAGTTATTTGTTTATGGACTGCAGCATGTGCTTGCGATGTACGCTGGCGCCGTTGCCGTGCCTCTGATCTTGGCTCGTGGACTGAATCTTTCTAATGATCAGCTCATTTATCTCATCAACGCTGATCTGTTCACGTGTGGTCTTGCGACCCTGATTCAAACGGTGGGGTTTTGGAAAATCGGCATTCGTATTCCGATCGTCCAAGGTGTTACTTTTGCCGCCGTGACCCCCATGCTTTTGATCGGGCAGCAGCACGGACTGCAAGCCATTTATGGTTCGATCATCGTGGCAGGGTTTATCTCCTACCTGATTTCTCCTTATTTTAGTGCATTGCTGCGTTTTTTTCCTCCTGTGGTCACCGGCACAATCATCACGATCATTGGAGTGAGCCTCATGCCCGTGGCGGTCAACTGGGCTGGTGGCGGCAATCCGAGCGCTCCGGACTTTGCCAGCGCTCCACAGATCGCTCTGGCTTTAGGAACCTTGGTGTTTGTGGCCTTTGTTTACCGATTTTTTAGAGGATTTGTGAGCAACATTGCGGTGCTTCTGGGTTTGTGTGCGGGCACGCTCGCTGCGAGCGTTTTCGGGATGACGAATTTTTCGGGAGTGCTTGAGGCCCATTGGGTAGGAGTCACCACTCCTTTTTATTTCGGAACTCCGATCATCAATCTTCCATCGGTAGCAGCAATGGTGGTGGTGATGCTGGTGAGCATGGCCGAGACCACCGGCGATTGTATTGCTGTTGGCGAGATCATCGATAAACCAGTGACTCAAGAGGACCTGACTCGAGGGCTGAGAGCCGATGGATTTTCGACGATTTTAGGCGGAATTTTGAATAGTTTTCCTTACACGGCGTTTGCACAGAATGTGGGTCTAGTGGGCCTAACGGGTGTGAAGAGCCGCTGGGTGGTTGCCGCTGCCGGAGTGATTCTCATGGCGCTTGGGCTTTTTCCAAAAATGGCTGCAGTGATTGCTGCGATTCCTCCGTCGGTGCTGGGGGGTGCGGGAATCGTGATGTTCGGAATGGTTGCAGCCAGTGGAATCAAGACCTTAAGTAAGGTCAAATTCGAGGGAACCCACAACATCATGGTCATTGCGGTCAGCATGGGTGTGGGCATGGTGACGATTGCCTCGCCCAAGTTTTACCATTCGTTTCCTCAGTGGGCACAGATCATCCTGGATAGCGGAATCACCTCAGGCAGCATCGCTGCGGTGCTTCTGAATGCTGTTCTGAATCGATCGAGATCAACTTCACAAGGGTAACTGGAGTGCGGTTCTCGGAGTGTCCGAATGGGGCAGCTCTTTGGCGTTGCAAGGTTTTCCATCTAAAACATTAATATTTTAAAATTTTAGCATTTTAGAGCTTGCCGCAGTGATTTAGCCAAGTACCCAGAGTAAAATAATGTAAATCGAATTTAAAACTAAGAACACAACTAGTGGCCTAAATTTAAACTTCATCGATTCCCACTCCTGGAACGTTAGGGTTTGGCCATAGTTACAGTAAGGTGACGCACCCAGTCCATAAAAAACCTAGATCTGCTTTTTGCCCTGATGAACGGGGGCAAATGGCAGGAACTTTGCCAGGAGAGGGCTGCCGACGGTCGGGGTTAATTCCACTCCTGAAGCCGAACTTCACTCGAAAGCGTACTGACCGTGGTTGCAAGGCGCTGAACAAATGCAGCCGAGTCTTCATTTTTAAAAGTAGGCTCTCCAATCACGATGTCGCAAAAGAATGGCACGAATAGACTTTCTCCTCGAGGCAGTGACTTTCCTAGCCCCTGCAAAAAGATAGGGTAAATAGGAACGCGTGGAAAGCGCTCCGCTAGTTTCGCGATGCCAAACTTAAACTCTGACATTTTTTCAGGTTCGCCCCGACTTCCTTCCGGAAAGAAAATAACGAGCGTCCCTTGACCGAGCTCTTCAGAGATTCCCTGTAGGGGGTCACCCTCTCGGTCTTCTTTTTTTCTGGAAATAGGAATGATCCCAATCATGTTTTGTGAAAAAAATCGCAACCATGAAGTCTTCATAAAGTAATCGGCTGCGGCCACCGCTTTCACTCGGTGGATCATGAGTAAAGGAAAAAGACTCATCAAGACGGCGGTGTCGAGATGACTATTATGGTTAGCGACTAATATTGCTGGTCCTTGTGAAGGTAATCGCTCGCGATGCCGAATATTTAGCCCCATAATCAGAGTCACCACGGGGCGGACAACAATCACGAAGAATAGGATTTTGAGTATTCGTCCCACCTTTATTCCTCAGTAATAGAAGTAGTACATAAAGTGGAAAAAAAGCGGAGCCGTATAAGTTAAGCTATCGATGCGGTCTAAGATTCCACCGTGTCCAGGAATTAGTGTTCCTGAGTCTTTGATACCCATATCCCGCTTCACCGCTGAAATTGTCACGTCTCCAATAAATCCGACAGCAGAAATCATCGCGCCTGCCAAAAGTGAATGAGCGCTCGATAGTGGAGTTAGAATCGGCGCCACAAAATACGAGATGCAGGTGGTCGTGAGTACTCCTCCTAGAAACCCTTCGACTGTTTTGTTTGGGCTAACCTTTGGAATAATTTTGTGTCTTCCGAACGTTTTCCCCCAAATATACTGAGCAACATCATTCAGAGAGGTGAGTAGCACCAAAAAAACCACCAGTTCAGCACCTGCAATTTTCATCAGACAGGCCAGATGCCCGATACTGAAAACACCCACCATCAATCCCCATTGAATCGTGCTGATGGATGTTAGAAATCCAGACATTTCACCGATCAGAAGGGCGCGGAAGGGTAAAAATAGAAAAACGTAGACCGGTATAAAGATGATAAACATTCCGTACCAGCCCGTATAAATCCAATAAAACTGGATCGGAATAGCAAGGTACGCCCAAAAAAGAACTCGCCGATCGGCTCGTCGCATGGGGATGAGAGACAAATATTCCTTAAAGCTCAGAAAGGCGACAAACGTGAAGAAAATCATGCTGACTTTTAGTGAACTCAGCATGGCTACCGCAAAAAGAATGACAATGAGCCACCACGATCGCACGCGTAGCTTGAGCTCAGTAAAATTGCGTTCAGGTTGAAGTCGGGCCTTCAGTGCGGTCACCAAAGTGGCGACAGTAAGCAGTACAAAAAGACCCGCAAATATCATTTGGACACTGTTCAATTGGAGGTTCATGAGTGATTCTAATACTACAAGGAGAGACTGAAAAATGTCCAATCGAAGACCTCTGACTTCACGTGATTCCGGCTGGGCAAGAGCCCTCGCTGCCGCACTAGCGGGCACAGGCTTGACCCCGAATGCCATTTCGATTCTGAGTGTCTTGTTTGCCGGACTGTCAGGTTTTTCCTTTTATCGGTACGGTCAGTTGAACGCTGAGGCCTCTCTCTGGGCAATTTCTGCAGCTGCTCTGATTCAGCTGCGCTTGCTCTGCAATCTGCTCGATGGAATGGTAGCCATCGAGCATCAGAAAAAATCTAAAACCGGGGATGTTTACAATGAGGTTCCGGATCGGGTTGCCGATGTATTGATTCTAGTTGGTGCAGGTTATGCCGTGACGACAGTAACCTGGGGAGCTGAATTGGGCTGGGCGGCGGCATGTTTTGCGGTCTTGACCGCGTATGTACGTGCCTTGGGATCGTCTTTAGGATTGCCGGCTCGGTTTTATGGTCCGATGGCCAAGCCTCATCGGATGGCGACCCTGACTGTGGCGACCCTTCTTGCGGTGGGTGAGCACGCTTACCGTGGAACCACGCATTTCATTTTCGTAGGACTGATGGTCATCACCGTGGGAAGCGCCTACACGGCGCTGCGACGCACCCTGAAGATCATGAAAGAACTTGAGGCTCGGTAACCGATGCAGGCTGAACGTGGGCAGGTGATCCCGATTCTCCTGAATCTGATCGCGGCGGTTTTCGGTGCAGCAGGGCAGTACTTCTACAAAAAAGGAGCAGACAAGTTAGGGCGCATGCCCTTGTATCAAAATTGGGAGATACCCCTCGGTGCGCTTCTTTTTGTAGGTGTGATGGGCCTTTTTATTTTTTCTTTTAAGCTAGGGGGAAGGCTATCGGTGACCTACCCCATGTACGCGACCACGTTTGTTTGGGGTGCGCTCATGAGTGCGTTTGCTTTGAAAGAGCCTATTTCAGT
>JAGWZD010000334.1 GCA_018968995.1 Bdellovibrionales bacterium | reverse complement strand
CTGGTACTGGGCCGTTTATTATGGACCTACTGGTCCTGGAAAAAATCCAGCCTGGGGTCAGATGAATCTGAACGCAATGAATCAGCACGTGGCGGCACGAAACTCGTATCAGCAGCAGTTGGCCCAAATTCGAAGTCAGACGCAATCCATAATGGCTCAAGCTCAGTCGGCTCAATCCGAGATGAATGGAATGCCGAAAAAGATCCAGAATCTGACAATGGATGTGGCTACTATCAAACAGCGGATTGTGAGTCTTTAAGGGGAAATGGTAAGCTGGTTGAGAAAAGGAAAGTGCACCATGTTTTTTCAGAGTCGATTGATTTTCGCCGTATCCCTGCTGATTATCGCTGCTGAAATGAGGGCTGAGGCTAATCCGAAGCCTGAGCTGAATGCGGCTCAAATGCAGGTGATTCAATCGTGTAGCCAGTCCTCGGGAGTGGCTCCTGGAACCCCACCGCACCAGCTGAGCGCAGAGAAGCGTGCGCTGATGCGGTCTTGCATTCAAAAAAGTGGAGTTTCTATTCCTCCGCCAGCGGCACCCCCTGGATTTCGAAGGCCCCCTCCACGCAGTGGTGGGACTTTACCGCTATCCAGATAAATGAAACAATCATGATCAATGCAGATTCTAATGCTCGAAGATGACGAGACGCTAGGAAGGTCTGTGAAGCTGGCGCTCGAGCTTGAGGGAATAAAGGTTCTTTGGGCAAAAGATCTGAAGTCAGCACGTGAATTCTTGAAGAAAGAGCTCTTTGAGGTCCATCTTTTGGATTGGAGCCTTCCCGATGGAACCGGCCTTGAACTCTCAAAAGAGATTTTAGAGATAGGGGCTGCAGCACGAGTGATATTTCTAACGGCTCGCACTGATGAGGAAAGTGCCATACAGGCGCTACGTATTGGAGCCCTCGATTATGTTCGAAAGCCCTTTAGCATTCGCGAGCTTGCTATTCGAATCAAGCGAGCAGCTGATCGAAAGATTGAGAGCGAAGACATTCTTAACTACGAGGGCCTAGCTTTTGATCTCAACTCTCGCCAAGCTACCTATCGAGGTCAATCGATTCAACTTGCCCCAAGAGAATCAACAATCCTCGAGGCGCTTATTGATAAGCCAGGTGAACCCCTCACGCGAGAGCAAATTCTTGAGCGTGCTGGAGTAGACATGGAGGCAGATGAGCGAGCCATCGATTCTCATATGAGTCATCTGCGAGCCAAGCTGCGGAAAATAGGGGTCGAGCACTTACAGATTAAGTCCTCCTACGGGGTAGGATATGTCCTCAGAAAAAAGTAAGGTTCGATTCAGCCTGAGATCGGTGATGCTGTTGAACACCGTGATCACGTTGCTTGTTCTTTTTTCGATCTTTCATGGCGTCCGAGTACTGAACGAGAGAGAAGGTCCAGGATCTTTAGCTCCACCTCAGAGTATTGAGAACACCGAGGCTGATCCCGAGTGGACTCCGCCGGAGCCGCCCATTTGGCTTCCAATTTTTGTCATTGCGGGGGGGTTAGTTTGTGTTGCCGGATCAATGGCGCTTGTTCTGATGCATCTGAGAAGCAAAGCGCGAGGAGCAGAGCAGATTCTCGAACGACTTCGAAAGGGAGAGTTTTCCGCGCGACTGTCGACTGGAATGCTTGAGGAACTCGGAGGTTTGACTCCAAAATTTAATGAGATGGCCGATGAGATCGAAAGCCTTGTGGTCCGACTGCGATCTTCCGAAAAAAATCGCATTGAGCTTATTCAAGATATTGGACATGACCTGAGGCATCCCTTGGCATCGATTCGGGTGCTGGCTGAAATGCTTCAGGATAAAGCCCAAAATCTGACGCTCGCACAGACTTCTGAGATTCGCGAGCTTCTTCAGCGTGAGAGTCTAGCAATTGAAGATATGCTGGAGGATCTTCTGACGATGGCTAGTCTTGAAGATCCGAAGCTCAAGGTTGAGTCCGACGATGTGAATCTATTTCCAGAGCTCGAGGAATTTATCGATCGGTTTAAGTTAGTAGAGCCTAGCAAGAAATTTGTTCTTCAGATAACGGACGAGACTCTTCGTGGCTTTCGTCTGAGAACCGATCGAGGGCTCTTTTTCCGAATGCTTCGTAATGCAGTCGAGAACGCTCGAAGGTTCGCCCAAACTACGGTAACGGTGCGTGTAGGGCGCTCTTCAGACCGCAGTGAATTGGCTGTTGACGTGATCGATGATGGCGCAGGATTTAGTTCTAAAGCTTTAGAATGGTTTTTGCGTCGGGAGCGTCATACCGCTGTGCCAGGATTAAGCACTGGTCGGGGCGCAGGTTTGGGCCTGGGCTCTTTTGTGATGCGTAAGATTGCCGATCTGCTCCAGGTGAAGCTCGGCGTCGACAATCTAAAAGAGGCTGACCGTATCGTAGGGGGGCGCCTCAGGCTTTCAGTAAGCCTTAGCGAAAATAAATCCGCTTGAGCTCATCGAAGTGTTTTTGCTGGAGATGTCCCCGGCGGCTACACATCAGGTTGGTCACGTCCAATTGATAAGAGGTGATCAGTTGAGTCTCAGAGTCGAAGAATTCCAAATAACAATCTGGAAACCCTAAAACGTGTCCGTATTCGTGACGAATGGTCCACTGCACGTTGTACTCCGTCAGCGGAGAGTTGGCATCCATCGTGAT
>JAGWZD010000333.1 GCA_018968995.1 Bdellovibrionales bacterium | reverse complement strand
CGAGCGCGAGCGCCGGCAGGACCATGTGAGTCAAACCGCCCCATCCGGCGACCGCAAAAAGCTGTAAACCGAATCGACGGTTGAGCTCGGTGACGATCAGCTGCATCACAGTGGCCACCACAAAGCTTGGAACTGCGACTCCTAGAATCACAAAAAGCATGATGATTCTGTCTGGCCATTTGTTTCTGTAAAGTGCGGTGAGTGAGCCGTAAAGAATTCCACCGCCCGTCGCAATGAGGATGGCAAAAACACCTAGAATCGCTGAGATCGGAAAGTGCTCACGAATGATATCGTTGACCGATCGATTATGCTGAGTGAAAGAGATTCCGAAATCACCTTTCATCATGTTCTTCATGAAGACGCTGTATTGAGTAAGAAGAGGCTGATCTAGGCCATACTTTGCTTCAAGATTTTTACGAACCTCAGGGGTTACAGCCTTTCCTTGAAGGAGTGGGTCTCCAGGAACAGCGTGCATCGCCACAAAGGTTGCCGTTGCGATAAAAAACACGGTGATGAGGCCCGAGCCAATTTGCTTGAGAATATAACGAATCATCGACTTGCCCCTGAATTCTGCCGCTGAACCGTTGCTTCTGTATAGTCTGGATCAAAACCCACTGAGTTGCGTCGAACGCCAAAAAGCTCATCACTCTGGGTATAGATCACACTACTCTCATAGAGTGGTAGAATGGGCTGCTCATCAAGCAGCAGTCGCTCTGCTGCAGCCATCGCGTCCATTCGGGTCGCAGGGTCAGTCGTGGACTGTGCTTTGCGAATCCACTCATCGTACTGAGTATTCCTCCACAGGCCACGGTTGTTTTCATTCCAGGAGGTGAACAGATCCGCGAAGGTCATCGGGTCATTATAGTCCGGACCCCATCCCGCAGAAACAATGTCAAACTCTCCAGCGCTCATCTTGGCGAGCCGCTGTTTAAAAATTTGTTTGTCAATTTTCAGTTCAATTCCAAGCGTACTTTTTAAGAGGCTTTGAAAATACTCAGCTTCCTTGGAAGCGCGTGGGCTATCTCCTGTTAACCAAACTAAAGAGGGGGGATCCTTTAAGCCGAGTTCTCTCAAGGCGCTCGCGAGATACTTTTTAGCGGCATCCAGATCTGGCTTCTTTGGAATAATCGGGAAGTCCTCTCGAAAGAGTTTCTTTTTCCCAGTGATCCAAGCGGGAATCAGGGTGCTTCCTGGGATTGTTCCGGGGATGCTTACAACCTTGTCCACGTACTCGTCGGCATCAAAGACGGCCTGAATCGCAAGCCGTAGATTCTTGTTTACGGTGGGTCTTCCCGCTTTGAAATTATACTCTAAGAAATAGAGTGTTCCGTCTGCGAATTTCCGCATTCTAAAGCGAGCCCGCATTGCCGTCTCTAGGGTATTTTTGCTTAGATGAACCAAGTCGATTTTACCGTTTCTAAAGAGGTTAAATCGCGCCCCATCATCAGCGGTAATGTAAGGGATATCAATCGCATTGAGTTTGACGATTTCCGCATTCCAGTAATGAGGGTTTTTCTCCATGCGAATAGCTGCGCCATGAATCCACTTCGTCAGTGCGAATGGACCGTTGTAGAGCATGGTGTCGTATTCGGCCCCATAGCGCTCACCGTGCGCCTGATGAAAGTCTTTTCGTAACGGAAAGTACGATGCGAAAGAAGTGAGAGACAAGAAGTACCCGCAAGGTTTTTCAAAGGTCACCTTGAGAGTGAAGTCATCCAGCGCCTGTACACCTAGCTCCTGCGGCGCTGCCTTTTTTCCGACAATTCTCTCCGCGTTTTTCACTGGAAAGAGGATAAATGCATACTCGGAAGCATTCTTCGGATCGACTACCGTTTGCCAAGAGTAGACAAAGTCGTGGGCGGTGACGGGCTTGCCGTCACTCCAACGGGCATTTTTACGGAGATAAAAGACGGCACCTTTGTCCGTGATTTCCCACCTCTCGGCCACACCCGGGGCGGGTTTTCCATCTTTACCGGATCGGGTAAGGCCTTCCATGACGTGACCCAGGATAAAAAAGCTCTCCGAGTCGGTGGCCTTGGTTGCATTTAAATCTGGAGGCTCGCTACTCATGGCTAGGACCAAAGTGTTTTCAGGGAGGTGGGGCGATGAGCAGCCCACAGCACCGAGAGTGATCGCAACGAGGACAACTTTGGCAAGGAATAGGACTGGAGAGTCTAAATGCTCAAAAATTTTCATAATCTGGCGGCCGTGTCACATCGGTAGCAGAAGACTCTGCAAATTCCTACCGACTTGTGAGCACTTCAGAGGCCGCTGATTCTAGGGAGAGCGGGGGAGGATTCGGATCCGACGAAAGACCTTTTTTTGCGATCCATGGTTGTACAAGTCTTCTGCGTGCCCCTCTAAAAATAGTTCAGATTGAGCAGGGTAATCCAATCCATCTAGGGTCACCCTTTTTTTTGCTTTGGCGACTAAAGTGTAGTGAAATTTTTGCTGCCACGCTGCAGCGCCTTCTTCTTTTCGAGGGGTGATGTGCCAGTTTCGACACTCGAGCTCGGGGAATAAGGCAATGAAGTCGTTTTTAAAAGAATCCGGGGTCCCCACTGGTTGCTTGGATTCAGCGGTAGGGCTAGGAGAATTACGAGCCTTTTCCATTCGGCTCATCTCAGCTCGGGCAAGTTGGTCTAGT
>JAGWZD010000332.1 GCA_018968995.1 Bdellovibrionales bacterium | reverse complement strand
CTCCTGAAACGGTAGACCGAATACGCCTGAGTCTTCAGACGCAGCATCATTTGGATCAAAATCTGTCATCATGTTCAATGAATCACCCTCCCTGATTCTTGAGCGCGCGCTGAACGCCTGAGGGCAAGGAAAGTTTCAAAAGAATCACCGATAAGTCGTGAGCTGGACTGGATTGGACTCGTTGCTTGACCTTTACAGTGACACAAATCCGATTATCCACTTTATCGCAGACAAAGTACCGAGCATCGATCAAGTATCCGGCCGACAACACTGGAAGCTTTCCTAATTCAACCCGAGAAGCTCGCGCCGCATCCCCTTTCCAAGACCGAAGTATCTGGCTACTGGAGAAATCCCGGAGCTCTAGGCGGTGAGGGGCGCCATTATTAAATTTAAACCCCTCAGGACTCATGGCTCGAAGCTCTATGGACTTCGTTGATGAAACAGACGTGTCTGGATACTCCTGCGCTACCGCTTCGAGACTCAGAAGCCACGGTAGCGCAAACAAAAGGCCACAGACTTTCGAAGCTAAATATCGAGGCCTCATCCGCCAGCCGGTGCAAACTTAAACGGATAGGTCACTTGCACAACCCCTCCGCCACGAGGAACCGGGAAGTCGATACGCCTAATGACCGACAGAATGCATCTCTCGGCATTCACATTTCCCAGCGAAGACGACGCAATACCGGCCTGTGTCACTCTTCCTTGTGGGCCAATCACAAAACTCGTCCCCACACGACCGGCGAGCTTCGGATTTTCAGCGTTAATCTCACGCTCATAGCAAAGCCGAAACTCGTCGCGATGAGCTAGTAACGCCGCTTCGATCGCAGAGGCGTCAATAGCCCCCATCACGATTGCTTCCTCTGGCCCGCCTGAACGAATCACCACACGGGTTTTCCCACCAATGATTCCAGAGCCATCGCCGGCCGCACCGAGTCCAGTACCCACTCGTCCGCCTCCGCGCCCCTTTTCTCCTAATCCGCCAGCCAGGGTGTCTGCATTGCCACCGCCCCCCTGACCCGTTCCACTGAGCGCCTGTCCGCCCGAACCGCGTGTAGTGAATCCACCGAATCCTTGCAGCTTAGATCCATCTTTTCCCAATCGAGCTGCGCTATTGCCCAAAAGATCTTGAATCTTTTCAGTCGCGCCCTTCATCAGGTCGACATTTCCAGCGTCTGGAGCTTCGCTATTTCCTCCACCACCCACACCCGCGCCACCGCTAGGCGAAGGACGCTTTGCGAGATCCTGTGCAGTCTTGCCTGCACCCGCATTTTTTTGTCCTCGCTTGCCCTCAGCGCCTTTAGCGCGAGCTCCCTCACCCTCCTTAGCGCGATTCTCAGAACGGGTATTCTTGGGTAGCTGTGCCGCCACTTGATTCTTGTTCCCGACATTCATCTCTTTAGGAATCGGCTTATTGGCATTATCCGGATTCGGCTGAAGATCTACCTTGGTCACCTTAGGCTCTGCAGACTTCACCGGCTGAGGAACAGCCGGTTCAGGCTTAGAGACATCACGAGAACGCGGCCTCGGTTGCGAGTACTTCTCTGGTTGATAAAGAATGGTGGCAATTCTCTCAGGAAGTTGCTCAGCCTCAATTTGCTGAGGTACGCGAATCTGACTAAGCGAAAAAAATAACGAACCCGTAAACAAAAGAGACAATAACAACGTCTTAGCTAGAAAGGCGTCTCTGCGTCGATCGCTTCCTGCCCGAAGTCGGGGAGGCGCAGAGGTGGATGCCAGATAAAAATCAACCTCGCCCGCAGAAATTTTTGCAAACTCACTAGAGCCAAAAGCAATCGAGCTTGATGCAAGACTCTCCACTCGCTCTAACTTTCCTCCCCGATGAAAAACCCCCTTCATTTTAGGATCAATATGAAGAAGGCGCTGTTCGCCCTGAATTGAAACTAAGACATGAGTGCGATTCGAGAGGATGGCAGGAATACCGAAATCAGCGTTGATGCTGTCTCCAACCCGCACCTGCCCATCTTTAGTGAAGTGCTGAATATCTAGAATCAGACCTCTCCAGGCCATCACCACCTCAAGAGCAGAGCGAGAAGATGCTGAATAGTCGAAAATTTCAGTTTCTGGGGGCTCTTCACTTAATAAAGAGCTGAAGTCTTCGTCCGCACGTCGAAAAAGTTGATCCTTTCCAGCTTGAACACGGGCTGGGGGCTCTACGGCGTCTAACTCCGATAAAGTAAACGATAGGCGATGACGCCCAATCTCGATCGTATCCCCGGTAGTAATCGGCCCAGTAACTACGGGAATCCCATTGACACGAACCCCCGATTCGCTCGCCAAATCAAAAATAACAGGATCTAAAATCGCGTTAGGAGATCCCTCTCGCGTGAGTTCAAGGACCGCATGAATCGGAGCCACGCCCTCGCCACCCAGGCGAATATCGGCTGACTCCACGCTTCCAATCACCAGCCTTGGCTTCTGAAGACGAATGGAGACGCCTCGTCCGTCGGCATCGAGCGTACGAAACTGAGCGACCCAATCCTTCAGATACTTTTTTCCTGAGGACTGCTGATTCCCTTGATTTGGATGAATTTCACTCATAATCGCCTCAACGTGTCTGCATTAAATCCCGAAGGATTGCGCGACGAAAATTAGTTCTTGGTTGAACGAGAGATCCAAACTTTTCCTCCTGGCGCCTCTGAAAATAGAGTTCTCC
>JAGWZD010000331.1 GCA_018968995.1 Bdellovibrionales bacterium | reverse complement strand
CAGAAGCTTGGCAGTGCGTGAAACGCGTATCGCGATTTCGCCGCGGTTAGCAATGAGTACAGGTCCACGTTTTTTCATTGTAGATCCTTTCAAATGATCTTCACTCAAAGCGGAATATTACCGTGTTTTCTCGAAGGCCCGCGCTCGCGCTTGCCCTCGAGCATCCGAAGTCCTTGAATCAACAGCCGACGGGTGTCTTTTGGCTCGATGACTTCGTCGATGTAACCCAGTTCGGCTGCTTTATAAGGATTCGCAAAAGTGGAGCGATACAGATCCACCAGACGCGCCCGTTCCTCAGCAAGCTTTCCAGCTTTTTCAGCCGCAGCAATCTCTTTCCGGTAAAGGATATTGATGGCGCCCTCAGGTCCCATCACAGCAATCTCTGCAGTCGGGTAAGCAAAATTGAAATCCGCGCGAATGTGCTTTGACGCCATCACGTCATAGGCTCCGCCGTAGGCTTTACGAGTGATCACTGTAAGCTTGGGAACCGTCGCTTCCGCATAGGCGTAAAGAAGCTTAGCTCCGTGCTTGATGATTCCGCCGTACTCCTGGGCAAGCCCAGGCAGGAATCCAGGAACATCCACAAAGGAAATCAAAGGAATATTAAAGGCATCGCAAAAACGAACAAATCGTGCGCCTTTGACTGAAGCATTGATATCCAAACACCCGGCCAAATACGCTGGCTGATTGCCAATGATCCCGACCGATTTACCGTCCAAGCGGGCAAATCCGACCACAATGTTTTGCGCGTAGCCTCCGGCCACTTCAAGAAACTCACCATCGTCGACGACATCCCCAATCAGCTCTCGAATGTCGTAGGGCTGGTTTGGAGAGTTCGGCATAATCTCTGCGATCTTCGTGCAAAGTCGATCGATCGGGTCCTGGGTTACTCGCCTAGGGGCCTCGTCCAGATTATTTAGAGGTAAATAAGCCATGAGCTGACGAACCGTATGCAAGCAGCTTCGCTCGTCCGGACGCACGAAGTGCGCAACGCCACTCTTTTCAAAATGAGTTTCAGCTCCACCTAGAGCCTCCTTAGTCACCTCTTCGTGGGTTACCGCCTTAATGACATCTGGACCCGTGACGAACATGTAGGAGGTGGACTCCACCATGAAAATAAAATCAGTGATCGATGGGCTGTAGACTGCACCACCAGCACAGGGGCCAAGAATCACACTAATCTGAGGAACAACTCCGGAAGCCTGGGTATTGCGCCAAAAAATCTCGGCATACCCTCCAAGCGACTCTACGCCTTCCTGAATACGAGCACCACCGGAGTCATTAAGCCCAATCACTGGCACTCCACTTTTCAATGCCAGATCCATGATCTTACAAATTTTGGAAGCATGAGCGCTCGAAAGACTGCCGCCAAAGACTGTGAAGTCCTGAGAGTACAGGTACACCTTACGGCCCCCGATCGTTCCGTAACCCGTGACTACGCCATCACCGAGGAACTTCTGATCCTGCATTCCGAAATCTGTGCAGCGATGAGTGACAAACTTATCGAGTTCAACAAAGGAGCCGGGATCTAATAGCAGATCAATCCGCTCTCGAGCGGTGAGCTTTCCACCCTGATGTTGTTTCGCCACACGCTCCGCGCCACCACCGGCTTCCGCCTGGGTCTCGCGCTCGGCCAACTCCCGAAGTCGATCCTGATAGGTTTGAGTCATGAACCGGAAAATAACCCACTTTTCGAGGGGTTCACAACCTGAGAAGCCTAAAAAGAATAAAAGAGAGGCACCGCGTCTTAGCGCCTCTCTTTTACCTGAAAAACCACCTCTGGGAACCTAGGCCCGATCAACCTATGCCGCACCGGGGCGCGCGAGCTTGCGCTTATCTAGGCCGTACTTGTCCACTTTCATGATCAATCCGGCACGAGAGATTCCAAGCTCCTTGGCCAGACGCGACTTATTCCAGTTCGTGCGCCTGAGTCCCTCTTTGATCATCGTCTTTTCAAGTTCCTCAAGAGCGTCTTTGAGCTTGCCTGCGACCCGCACGCCTTGAACCTTCGAGGTTTCGCCCCAATCTCGAATTCGCTGGGATAGCAGCTCAGCTGCGATTCGAGGCTCATCCCCGCTCAAGACCAAAACCCGCTCGATCTCGTTCTCCAGCTCACGAATGTTGCCTGGCCATGGGTAATCGTAGATTTTCTCCATCGCCCGTTTGCTGAAGGTCTTCAGCTCAATCCCTTTTTCCTTACAGCCTCGTGATAAGAAATGATCCATCAGCACTGGAATGTCTTCCTTGCGATCGCGAAGCGGCGGAACCACGATATTGATCACGTTAATTCGGTAATACAAATCTTCTCGGAACGTGCCGAGTTCGATCATCTCCTTAAGATCTTTATTGGTTGCAGCCACTACTCGAACATCGACCTTGCGCTGCTCGGTTCCGCCAACAGGCGTCAGCGTTCCTTCCTGAAGAACACGGAGTAGTTTCACTTGCATCGTGGGCGACATATCTCCGATTTCATCAAGAAACAAAGTGCCCTTATCAGCAACTTCGAATAAGCCTTTCTTATCTCGAATCGCTCCAGTGAACGCACCCTTCACATGACCAAAGAGCTCGCTATCGAGCAGGTTCTCATTGAAGGCCGAGCAGTTGACTGTGACAAATTGCGCGTCTTTTCGGCCGGAATTGAAATGAATTGCGCGGGCAATGAGTTCCTTACCAGTACCATT
>JAGWZD010000330.1 GCA_018968995.1 Bdellovibrionales bacterium | reverse complement strand
GTCGCCCGCGAGCTCCACGATCTGAGCGACCTCAAGTCGCGGCCTTTTGTTCCCGTGAACTGTGGTGCCATTCCTGAGACGCTCATCGAAAGCGAGCTTTTTGGTCACAAAAAAGGAAGCTTTACTGGGGCCGTAGCCGATAAACCAGGGCTTTTCGAAGCTGCAAATGGTGGAACTCTTTTTTTGGACGAAATCGGAGAGATTCCTTTATCGATGCAAGTGAAACTTTTGCGCGCGCTTCAAGAGCGGATTATCCGCCGTGTAGGAAGTAACGAGGATGTCAAAGTGGATGTCCGAATCGTCGCAGCTACCAATCGAAACTTGGAAACGGCGGTTAAAAAAGGAACCTTCAGAGAAGATTTGTATTACAGACTCAATGTGATCTTGCTGGAGACTCCACCGCTTCGAGACCGAAAAGGAGACGTCACACTCCTTGCGGAATTTTTCTTAAAGAAATTTACCAAAAAATTTTCTAAGACCATTCAGTCGTTTGATTCCGAGTCTTTAGAGGCGCTAGAGAAGCACTCTTGGCCCGGTAACGTGCGAGAACTCGAAAACGTGATTGAGCGGGCAGTGGCCTTAGAGGCAGGAGAAACCATCAGCGTATCATCGCTGGCCGGGGTTCTGGGAGGAGGTCCGTCGCTCTCTCGAGCGGATCATTCGGGGCCGAGTGTGGAGTTTCCAGATTTATCCAAAGGCCCCGTGTCTTTGGAAAGTTTTTTGGCCCGTGTGGAGCGCGAGATCGTTCAAAGAGCGATCACTCAGGCCAAAGGCAGTGAGGATCAGGCCGCTCGGCTTTTACAGACGACCAAGGCCCGGATCACCGCGGCTGCCATAAAGAATCCGCGATCGTCTTAAGGATAAAGCGCGAGAGGCAGGCGAGCTGTAGTCGTGGTTTCAATGCTCTTTTTTTCAGTGTTCCAATGAAGGGTTCCCCCAAAGGGATCTGCTAGTAGTCCCTGTTTTTTTTGAAACTCCGAGAACGAAGCCGCTCGAGATTCGAGAAATTGGCGCTCGGTTGAATCTAAAAAAGCCGCAAGGGTCGCTTCTTGTTTTTTTTGCTCCAACATTTTTTGAACAGGGAGTGCGTTGTCTCGCTCCAAAAGGTTTTGGATCGTCTTTAAAGCGACTTCGATTCGCCCCTTTCGGGTGCTGAGCTGTTGGGAAAGAGAGCTAAGAAACGCCGGAGCTCCCGGCAGGCTTGAAGCGAGGGTGAACGCCTCCTGTGCTTTATGAAGATCTTGAAGCTCAGAAAGGGCATTGTACCCACGCATCAGCTCTAGCTGCCAGGCGTAGGCCCAGTAGCGAGATCGAAAAGACTCGCTTGGGTAGTCCTCCTTTTCGATGATCTTGTGGGCGCGGTTTAAAAGAATGTCGGTTCCAACCCCATCCCGATAGATAATCGACAATAGACTGGCTGAGATCCAATAGAGTTCGAAGTAGTGGGGGTCAAGCTCGCTAGCGAGGTTGAGGAGATAAAAAATCGGCGCACGGGTTTGAGGCGCAACCGGGTCGATCTGAGTATCGCCTAGGCTTCGAAGAAGAAGCGAATCCACAAGTGCTGGATCATGCCCAAAGCTCAGCACTTTTGCGGCCACGGGGTGAACACTTTGAGTGATGTCCAGGGGGGGAATGACTGCCGCAGAGTCGAGATCTCTGAGATCAGAATTGAGGCGAACAGCTAAAAAGACGAGCAAGATAAAGACAAGCAAGTACCAGGGTTTGTACGCCTGCTTGACCAAAGTTTTGACGATTCTCAAGGTGCTGCCAGAGAACACCTCTGTAGTTAAAGAAAGAATCGATTGATTTTCAAGGGTTTGAAGCTATTCTTAAAAGATAATGTCGGGTTTCAAAGCAGGGTCATTCTATCTGGACCCAACGAGGGGACGTATGAGGCGCCATTCCATTTTAGTGTCAAATCTAGTGTCGAAGCGATTTTTCAGCGAAAAAAACAGCGCGGGCTTTAGCTTAGTCGAGCTGATGGTTTCGGTGGGAATTATCGGCATTCTAGCCTCAGTGGCCATTCCTCAGTACTCCAAGTTCACCAACCGCGCCAAACAGTCTGAAGCCCGTGTGAAATTGGGCTCACTGTACACGATTGAAAAAGCGTTCTATGTCGAGGCCAACAAGTTTTCTTCGTGTCTGGCAAATATCGGGTTTATTCCCGAGAGTACTCCTACCACTCGCTACATGGTCGGGTTCAATACGCTGACTGCAAATTCCAATAATGTGGGCTCGGTGAACTGCTCTGGCACCCTCGCCGCCGGTACCCACTTTTTCGAGGCGAATAACACAGCCGTTCCGGGCGCGGCCGGTAAGACCATTAAGGTGACTAGCAGTGTTGACACCACTTTCCAGACTTTTACAGCGGTGGCAGAGGGATACCTTCAGCCAGGGACTTGGGACGACGGTAAAACGGACCAGTGGTCGATCACCGAAACCCAAACCCTAAAAAATGAGAGAGCAGGTCTCTAAGATCCGACATGAGGTTTGAGGGTCGCCTCAGGCGGCTAACTCCACTTGCCCTGCTTGGTTTGAGTCTGGCGGTTTTGGGCTTTGCCTTTTTCCAGGCCCAAAGGCTTCTTCAGATCTCACCTGATCCTGATCGCTATTACCACTTGGCTTTAGCGCGTGCCTGGAAGAGTGCTTCAGGCCTTTTTTTAACGAGCTTTCCCCCAGTTGAGGGGTT
>JAGWZD010000329.1 GCA_018968995.1 Bdellovibrionales bacterium | reverse complement strand
CCAGCGGGACGAGCATGAAGACCTGTTTCATTCTTTAGAGTTATCGTTTTTTCCATAACATTACCCCCCATGACAGCTCATTACGAGCGATGAACTCGAATTAGATCTTGTCCCTTTTCCGCTTTTGAGTTGGTCATGACCTGCAGTGATTGAACTCCCTCGGTATTCGTGACGATCACCGGAGTAATCGTCGACTTCGCCTCTTTGCGTACAAGTTCCAAGTCAAACTCGATCAGACGATCTCCGGCCTTCACACGATCGCCCTGTTTCACAAAAGCCTTGAAGCCCCTTCCCTGCATTTTAACCGTATCGATTCCCACGTGAATCAACAGCTCTAAGCCATCATCCGTCACAATACCTACGGCATGATGAGTCCTAAAAATTTGAGCAATCTTTCCATCTACTGGAGAAACCACCACTCCATCCACTGGATCAATGGCCACTCCATCGCCCAGAACCCTCTCGGCAAACGTCGGATCCGGAACATCACTCAAGGCGACCAGCTTACCGCTAATCGGTGACCGAACTATAGTCGGACCTACTTGATCAGGCGTGCCACCTTTTGATCCAGACTCAGAACGAATGAGGCCAAGAATCTCGTCCTTCAATTGATCGGACTCGACACCAAAAATCGCCTGAAAATGTCCGCCGCCAGCATCTAGAACTCCTGACGCTCCCAGTGCCTTCAGTCGGGCTTTGTCCACTTTGGAGCCATCTTTCAGAGACATCCTGAGTCGAGTGATGCAGGCATCCAGATGCAGAATATTCCCGCCTCCTCCTAGAGCTACCAAAATTTCCCGAGGACGAACTCCTCCAGAAACTGTCGCAGCAGTCGAGTCTTCAGAGGACTCTTGAAGATCGCGGCCTGGGGTCTTGATGTCGAGCCAGCCGATCACCGTGTAGAAAACCCCAAAGTAAAGCAGTGCGATCGCAGGACCAACCAATACGAATAAAAGATAGCCATTTTTAGAGTTAAAAAGTCCCAGGGCATAGTCAATGAGAGATGCCGAAAAGGTGTAACCCAAGTGAATGTCAAAATAAGAAGTAAGAAGCCCGCTGATGAATGCAGCAAAAACGTGAAACACAAAAAGAATCGGAGCTACAAAAATAAACGAAAACTCAATTGGCTCGGTGATCCCAGTGATGATCGAAGTGAGTGCGGCTGAAGCCATGACTCCGACCACTGCTTTCCGATGAGCCGGATGGGCTCGAAGATACATGGCGAATGTCGCAGCCGGCAGGCCAAAAAGCATGATCGGAAACTCAGAAGCCATAAATCGTCCTGCCGTGGTGTCGCCCGCAAAATAGCGAGCTGACTCACCACGAATCACTTTACCGGCTGAGGTCACAAACTCACCAAACTCGTAAAGAAAAGGGGGATAGTAGACATGGTGCAGACCAACTGGGATGAGAAAACGCTTACCCGCGGCATAGAAGGCTGGCCCCATCGAAGAGCCCATAACTGCCGTTCCAAAATGATTGATCATCGACTGAATGGGCGGCCAAAAAAAGGCGAGTGCGAGTCCTACAATGATTGATGCGCCTGCCGTGACGATCGGAACCAGTCGCTTTCCTGCAAAAAAGCCAAACACGGGGTGCAGCTTGGTCTGATGAAAGCGATGATAAAGTGCCGCGCTCATGAGTCCAATGATGATTCCGCCAAATACTCCCGTATTCACGGCCAAAGAGATGGCACGAGCCTCGCCGACCACTTTGATGACATTCACACAGGTGAAGTAGCCTACTGCTGACGCCAATCCAGCGACCCCAGCTCCGCCGGTAAAGCCAATAGCAACACCGATGGCAAAAACCACAGGCAGCTGCTCAAAAATAGCCAAGCCGCCGCTAAAGAAAACTTTTCCAAGGGCGTGAACTAACACTTGAGTCACTTCGCCGTTCGGGCCCTCAGACGCATTTTGTAGAAGTCGCCCCATCGCCACGAGAAGGCCCGCTGCAGGCAGAACTGAAACCGGCATCATCAAAGAGCGCCCCACTTTTTGGAGGGTTCCAAAAATACTTACACGCAAACTCTTCAGTCCTGTTGCCATGCGCTTTTATCTCCTTAAACGGTCTTTTTGGACTAACATGGGCAATTTCGAGTTCAAAGCCCTATTCGGGCTCATAAATAGGCAAAACCACAAGCGTTTAGCCTGAGACAGTTGCTCTCCAGGGCAAGTGCTGGCACCCTCAAGATATGCCCACCTCTGGACAGCCCACAAAAAAATTCCGGCCAGGTCAGGCCCTTTTTCAAGAAGCAGAAATGCCCCGGAGCGTTTTTTTGGTATTGAAGGGCACCATCTCCATTCGAAAAATCAAAGGGGCCGCCTATATCGAGCTAGCCAGAGTCTATTCCAATGAGGTGGTAGGTGAGCTCTCATTTTTTGACCGACAACCGCGGAGTGCCTCTGCATACGCTCTAACAGAGGTTGAGGTAGCCGAGATCCCCTTTGATATGCTCGATAAACTATTTCAGAGCACGCCCCCCTACTTGAAAGCGATGATTGGTTCCATGGCCCAACGCCTGCGAAAGGCCGATGAAACCATCAAGCGGCTTCAGAAACAGACCACCGGAGAAAACCCGCCAACAGATTTGGATACATCTGAAAACGACGAGCTCGACGCTGCCGCTGTTTTAGCGGCAACCTCAGAATCCAAAAAGGACCCTGGATCTGAGTCCAGCGGCGGATCT
>JAGWZD010000328.1 GCA_018968995.1 Bdellovibrionales bacterium | reverse complement strand
AGCATCGTGCAGATTGGAGTCTAAAATGAGGGTGTCTTCAGCCTAGGTTTTCCGTCAAAATTCCGACCTTCACTGGTGTCGTTCCTGCTCAGGCAGTGCTGTAGCGGCATCTCAGCCATTCCGAAAAAGGATTTAGTAAGGGATCGAGGTGGCATATCGGCTGCACTACTTCAAATCGCGTCGGGGAGCCGGTCTTGTAGTACGTGCTGGGTCAACTCTGGGGAGCATCTCCGAACGTCTAACGACCTTTCTGATATTTGCCCATCTTTTCAGGCCTGCCTTTTCGGTTGGTCCCCTTCGGGGGGCCAGCCGATTCCTTTTTTCGAGAGGGTCGGGTGGGACGGATTCCTCCCTCCGCAAGCCAGCCTCCCCGAAGTCCTAGTGGACCTCGAAGCTTCTCGAGAGGTACCTCAAAGCTAATCTTCTCTGCTCGTTCTTGTCGGCAAACCAGAGCTTCTACAGTGTTCTGCCGTTTCTGAAGCGCATCGCTGATCAGCAGTGGAAGTTGAGAAGGGCTCAGCTTTTTTGGGGTCATCCAGAGGTATGAAAATTTCAGCCATTGGCGCTCCGAGCCCAGTCCTTTGGAGAAATAGTTGAACCATTCACCTGGTAGCTGGGCTGGAAAAGAAAAATGGCACCAGTCCGGGCCTTCGGACATCGGACATGCACCAAAATGGGGGCATGGACCGACAATAGAGGGTTCGGGCAGGCCTTCAGCAAGTTGGAGTTCCACGGAGTGTGTCGGTAGATCAGACTCGCTATTTTGTGAATCTCGCGAGTAAAGAGTGAAAATCTCATCTCGCAGCTGACTAAGCCCCTGCGAGGCTCCCTTCGACGCAGGCTCAATGGCAAGAATGCCCGCATCTCGACTTATGGAATAGAGTGCGGACCAAGATTCTAATTGTCGATCACGGCTCTCATTCAGCACATGCCCAAGAAAAGTGAGATCGTATTTCGTAGCCAATCGAACAGACTTTCGAGCCCAGTCTTGCCAATTCGTGCATTCCGTTGTGATTTTCACCTTTCCTCGGAGTCGAGGAAAAGAACTGGCGATCAATTCAACAAGTTTAGCGCCGTCTTGGAGGATCGAGCCATGGATGTCGACTGCAGTAATCTCTATTTGAGGAATTTCGCCTCCAGCTTGCACGCGGTCTAAAAGCCATAAAAGTAAAGCAATCGAGGCGGTGCAAGGGCCTGCGCCGAGATCCACAACGCGAAACGTGGAATCCGACTTCTGAAGAGCCTCGGCGAGAAACTTTGAATGGCGGTTTAGAACAGCGATAAACTTCGCGGCTTGTAGGGGCAAAAAGTACAAAAGATACCCGGATCGAAAGCGTGGATGCTCAAAGTACCGCTGAAGGGCACGTCCACGATCCTGCGTAAAGATTTCAGAAAGTTCCTCAATTCCTTTGAAGAAAAAGTGAGCATCCTCTCGACCGAAGGGCTTGCCCTTCCAGCTGTCGCGCGGGCTATAGTGATTCTTAACCCATTGCGTCAGGCTCTGATCCATGAACCAGTTCCAGCTCTTCGGAAAAGAGACGGATTCTGGAAAAATAACGCGCTGCGTTTTTTGGGTGCGTTTTTGCCGAGCTTGGACCATGAGGGCTCCATGTTACACTGGAAGACAAGATGTTGCGACCTCGGAAACAAAGTAACACCGCGATGAAATCAGAGTTGCCCAGCTCTCCCGATCGAATTGAGAGTTGGCTTGAGGCACAGCTCGGCGGAAAGAATCGGCTTTGGAGTGACCACGCGACAAAGAGAAGCCTTTGGCGCTACTACTGTCCGTTTTGTAGTGTATCGAGAAGCCTAAAGGCTCCCCCTAAGCCAGGGATGAACCACTTTTTTCAGATTCTGCTGACAACGTTAATGGCCACTGCGGTGCTTTGGCCCTGGTTCGGCGCGCGCGGACTTTTTTTGATCTTACCGTTCTGGATGATTTTTGAGATTTCGTACCGAGTGCGGGTTCGAGTCGAGCTTCGATGCGATCAGTGTGGGTTTGATCCTACTTTGTACCTTGCGGATGTGGCACTTGCCCGTAAGGAAATGGAGGATTTTTGGAAGAAAAAACTCGAAAATCCCAGCCCAAACGCCAAGGTAGCCAGTCCTCCTGCAGAATCTGAGAGTGAGCCCATCCCTTCCTTGACAGCAGAGAAGCCGCAAAGTTAAGCCTAGCGTCATGTCAGTAAACAAAGTGATTCTAATTGGTCGTCTCGGCCAAAATCCTGAAGTTCGTCACACTCCGTCTGGCTCTTCCGTGGCCAATTTTAGCTTGGCTACGAACGAGTCCTGGACTGATAAGCAGGGACAGAAGCAGGAGCGGACCGAGTGGCATCGTGTCGTTGTTTGGGGAAAGCTTGCGGATCTTTGCGGGCAGTACCTGGTGAAGGGTCGTCAGGTTTTCATTGAGGGTAAGTTACAAACCCGTCAATGGCAGGATAAAGATGGCCAGACCAAGTACACCACTGAGGTTCTCGCTCAGACAGTCCAATTTTTAGGCGGAAATGCCCAGCAAGGCGCGGGGGCAGGAAACCCAGCGAACAACTTTGGGGGCAATGCTCCAACGACAATGGACACCTCAGGAATGGCTGAGCCTTCCTTTACTGAAGACGATATTCCGTTCTGATGAGCACCCCAGTGCGCCGTTCACTCATTGTCATCCCTACTTATAACGAGCTGGAGAATTTGCAGCCGCTG
>JAGWZD010000014.1 GCA_018968995.1 Bdellovibrionales bacterium | reverse complement strand
TGCGCTAAGATTTCATGAGCAGTGGGCATCGCGCTCTGAGACGAGCCCCCCACAGACTGTCCTTCTACTGCAAAACCGTTACGCTGATGCTGAGAAAAAGAAATCTGAATCACACCATGAGCAGCATTCGAGGCTACCAACTTCACTTGATTGCGATAGATCATGAAGTCAGCCGCGGTCTGAGCAACGCTATATACTTTTATTTCTTGAAAGCGTGCACCCGCCTCAGAATACCCGTTGAAGATTCTGCAATACTCGGTGAACTGCTCGCGAAGACGAGTCAGAAAATCTACTGTGGCCTCTTCAATTCGCTGCTGAGGGTCGAGGCCGCCTGAAGCCGCCTGAAGTAGTCGATCTGCTTCTGGATTCTGCTCGCCTTTAGCCAACCCATGAATCCACGAAAAGTCGGCTGTGGCCGATGGGGACCCAAAGCTGCCTGCGCCTGGCGATGCCACCGCTCCGAGTGAACCCTCTATCCATTGGTCGCGAAAATTTGCCATAACTCATTCCCCCAGACTTGCTTCAAAACGGGCCTAAGGCCACGGGGAAATTAAAGAACCTCCGGTCCGCGAAGTCAAATGGAACCCAGAATCTAATAAGTGGGCGCCGTATAGCAGCTTTAGGCTTCCTGGTACGAGCCAGGCATGCACACCACTGCACAGTGACAGCCCCCTGGGTCATTGACTGTCGGGTCCACATGATAAAATCGCGGACCCGGAGGCATGATCTAGTATAGCAAAAACTCGGCATTTGAAGCGGTCTTCCGCAAATATTTTTCCTCAGGCCCTACCCCCCCTTCAGCCGAAGGGGGCTAAAGCAAGAATGCTGAGGCTTTACATGGCCTTATTGAGATGCCACACTGAGCCCAATGTCCGGCAAAAAACTTCTTGTTGCAGACGATAGCTTGACTATCCAAAAAGTGATTCGTCTTGCACTCTCTCATGAGGGTTACGAGATCCAGGCGGTCTCTGATGGCGTAGAGGCCCTCGAGCAACTGCTGCTTTTTCGACCGAATTTAGTTCTCATTGACGTGTCTTTGCCGGGTAAATCCGCAACTGAAGTAAAAGCTTTTGCAGACGAGAAGCCCGAACTCAGCTCAACCCGATTTATTTTAATGTCGAGCGCCTTTGAACAAATCGATGAAGCTGCGATTTTGAAGTCCGGGTTTCACGGACGGTTAACAAAACCCTTTGACCCGGCTCATTTGCGGAAGGTTCTGGTCGATTGCCTCGGGCAAGGCTCGAATCAAAAGGCTCCAGCCCCTCCCGCCCCATCGACAAAAGACTTCCCTCCCCTTTGGGAAACTCAGTCGGCTCCGCCCCCCTTTCCAGGGCAGCCCCCTTCTGCGGCGAGTTCCGGGGCGGGCGACGAGACCGATATTCGTAAACTCACTCAATCGACTCTTCAAATGGCTGGATTTAATGAGTTTGAGTGGTCCGTTACCGAAGGAGCAAAAAAGGAGTCGCCATCGACTGTGGCCCCCACTATGGCCTCAATGGAAATGCCGAGCTTTGATTCAGAACCTTCACTCCCGCCGCTTCCCCGTATGAGCTCAAGCTCGATGGAACCAAAGGAGTCTGATCCGTTAGACCTGATGGATCCAGACGCAAAGTTCAATAAGTCTTTGACCAACATCGAATTGCCGGAAAAGGCTTCCACTGGAAGCCCCATGATGGTCGATGAAGTGAAAATGGAAGCCCTGGTCGAAAAACTAGTACAAGAACGAGTTGAAGCTGCCCTGGCTGAAATCTCTAAGGAAATGCTTCCCCAGATTGCTGAACGACTGATCAAACAAGAGATCCATCGTCTTTTAGACGAAGGCCCCTAATCACGATCCCGATCGAACTTCTGAAATCTCTTCTGCGTAGAGCGACTTTTTTCGCCCGCTCTCAATGAGAATCTCTAGTTCGCCCGACGATCCTAGCCCCTGAACCATCCCTTGGAGCTTTTCGCCATTTGCTTTCCACGAAACCAAAGAACCCGCGGGAAAAGCAGTCCAGTGTTCAAAGGCCTTACGAATAAATTCCGGACCCTCGCGATCCAGCCTCAGCACAGCGGCACTGATCGCATCAGCAAGAGGCTGGCGCATTCGATCGGCCAGAGAGGCGTCTTCAAGCGAGGCTGTGGGCTGATCAAGCCCTACTGGGGCTTCCGCCGTGTTGAGTCCTAATCCGAAAACGACAAAGGAGCCGCTTTGAGAGGAATTCACTGACTCGCAAAGAATCCCGCCCAGTTTTTTTCGATCAAGCCAAAGATCATTGGGCCATTTAATCGAGAATCTTTGAGAATCCCAAAAACCAAATTTTCCTGAATTGAGGAGCTCTAAAACTTCCACGGCACCCAAGAGTGGAATCCACGTCCAATACTGCGACTTCGAGGGCCTGAGAACGATCGAAAGAAAGAGATTCCCGCGAGTGGACTTCCAAGTGCGTCCCAAGCGTCCTCGCCCTGCACTTTGAACTCGAGCTGAAATCCAAGAACCATGAGGAGTATGACGAGGACCCAGCGATCCCTTTTCTTTCGCTAATTCGTTAGTGGAGGCACAGCTTTCGAGAAGCTCTCCCAAAACACTCAACTTCAGGCTCCTTGAACTAAGAGCGAAAGATCCAGAGGCTTCACGCTATGGGTGAGAGAACCCACCGAAATGACATGAACCCCTTCTTGAACGTAGGCTTTAATATTGGACTCAGAGATTCCCCCGGAAACCTCAACAATCACTTTAGAGTTTTGATGAAGAGAAATCGCCCGAATCGCATCAGTTACCAGCGCCGGGGTAAAATTATCTAATAGAACTGCTTCCACTCCAGCATCCAGGGCTTGAGAAAGCTCAACAAGGTTTCTTACTTCAATTTCCACACGAAGCCCATGAGGAGCTACAGCCCGCGCGCCACGCACTGCCGCGATAATTCCACCTGCGGAGGCAATATGATTTTCCTTAATCAGAACCCCGCCTGATAGACTCACTCGATGAGGGTGTCCGCCTCCGGCGATCACGCTTGCAATCGAAAGATCGCGATATCCAGGAAGCGTCTTCCGAGTGCAGGTCACTCGAGGTGGGTTTTTCATTCCCGACGAGCGCACGATATCCACAAGACGTGAGGTTTGGGTGGCGATGCCGCTCGCAAAAGCCGCAAGATTCAAAGCGGGTCGCTCAAGGGCCAGGACCCAGTGAGCGGGTCCTTCCCACTGCGCCACAATTGAGCCAGCACTCACGGGCGAACCGTCTGGGAGAGTTTCACGAATCAGTGGCTGACCTACGATTTTCGTCACTGCGGAAGCGAGCGCTTGTCCCACCCAAATGCCCGAGGACTTCGCTACCACCCGGGCTTTGATTTGCCCTTGGCGCACACTTCCGCGCGCGGTCCAGTCCCAAGGCCAGCCGTCTTCTTTTAGTCCCTCTTCGAGGGAGTGCTTCCAGAATGCAGAGTGCTCGTGATAATCCTGCATGCACCACTGATTAACAAAATCCTGGAGAAAATCCCATGTTTCCACGCGAACCCGCCGGCCGCAGACCTGACCAGATACGCCCTCTCACGATTGAGACCCACGTGAACCGGTACGCGGAGGGTTCGGTACTCATAAAAGCAGGAAACACCCATGTCCTTTGCACAGCGTCAGTCGAGGAGTCCGTCCCGGGATGGCTCAAAGGCAAGGGTCAAGGCTGGGTCACTGGGGAGTACTCGATGCTGCCCCGATCTACCCACACAAGAACCAAGCGAGATCGTGAAAAAATCTCGGGAAGAACTCATGAAATTCAGCGCCTGATCGGACGGGCCCTTCGGGTGACCGTGGACCTCGCCCAACTGGGCGAGCGCTCGATTTTAATCGATTGCGATGTACTTCAGGCCGACGGCGGCACCCGAACGGCCTCCATTACAGGCTCATGCGTTGCCTTGGGCATTGCTCTCAACAAGCTGATTACGGACGGAAAAATTCCAGCTTCTGCGTGGATTGATACTGTTTCGGCCATCAGCCTAGGGATTGTGAAAGGCGAAGTCCTTACGGATATCGATTACAATGAAGACTCGGGCTGTGATGCAGATACGAACTTTGTGATCACCGGTTCTGGAAAGCTAGTGGAAGTGCAGGGAACTGCAGAACATGCGCCTTTTTCGCCTGAAAAACTTTTAGAACTCACTCAAGGGGCACTTCGCGCTGCCGAGACCCTTCGGCAGATTCAACTCGAGACCTTCCGCAGAGTCGGCGTCAGTACCGTTCCGAACTCCAAATAAAAGGCCCCAGAGATCCTGAACGGATCCCCAGGGCCCGAGGAGGGGTGGGTACAGCGCTTTAGCCTGAGCTCAACTCAGGCAACTTTGTGAGCGTGCTTGCGGGCCACAAAGGCCTGCCAGTGCTCAAACTTTTTCTCGTAATCTGGAACGTGTTCACCGGTTCTTTTGATCAAACCGAACTTAAAGTGCTCATAATGCTCTTCGCAGAAGCCAAAACGAGCCTCATGATGGCGGCAGCCTTTCGCAATGCATCCTCCCGTGGAAGATGACGCTGCCTTCTTAGGTGCGTGAATTTCTTGATGTCCTGAATGCCCTTCGCCCGATTTACCCATGAAATGTCCTCTCTCTCTACAACCTTCCTATCGGAGCGGTACCCCTAAACTTTAGCGCTTTGCTCAGGCATTTTTTTGACGGAAGCGTCAGTGGATTTTCGCCCGTCGTCTTGCACTCTTAGCGGTTCACCCCTAAGCTGGCCGGGAAATTCGCTTTCTTAACAATTCAAACATCCCACGACTGGGATGGAGGACATGATGACCTTATTTCCAAGATGGACCCTAGCAATCCTTTCAGCCTTATCCCTGACAGTATCGGCGCTGGCTGATCCCATGGAGATGCGTGCATCGCGCTGGGTGCAGATTGGAGCTCGCGATAAGCACGAGCGCTCTGCCATCGCAAACGAAGGCGTGAGCATCGAAGCCATTCGCACCGACAGCGTCTGGGGATTTGCGACAGAGACACAGCTCGCGCAACTCAGGAAAAAAGGATTCCGGGTTCTTGGAAACTTCGATTTCAACCTCGGCCGCGGAGGCCATCAGGGCGGATTTGATTTCCCCGCAAAGGATGCCAAGTACCACAATTACTCTGAGACGGTTAGCGCCCTAAAAATGCTGGCCTCTAGCCATGCTGATATCGTTAAGCTTACCTCCATTGGAAAGACGATCGAAGGCCGCGATATTTGGGCCATTCACATCAATACGTCACCAGAGGCACTGGCTAATAACTCGAGTTCTAAGCCAGGAATCTTCTATGTGGGCAACCACCACGCACGCGAACATCTTAGCGTCGAAGTTCCTCTCATGTTTGCGCAGCACCTACTGAAAAATCGCGACGATCCTGCGATATCGCAGCTACTCAATACGCGCGACATCTGGATTGTTCCTATGCTCAATCCAGACGGCGCTGAGTTTGATGTCTCTACGGGGAGCTATAAGTACTGGCGCAAAAATCGCCGCGATAATGGCGATGGCACCTTCGGGGTCGATCTCAACCGAAATTACGGCTACGGCTGGGGCACCGGAGGATCATCGAAAGACACTTCCAGCGACGTTTACATGGGCCCCACTCCATTTTCGGAACCTGAGACGATTGCTATCAAAAGCTTTATTGAGTCTCAGCCCAACATCAAGATCTTGCTCTCGTTCCACACTTTCAGCGAGCTGATCCTATACCCCTGGGGGGGCAAGTACGACCCCATCTCCAACAAGCAAGACCTCATGGTCTATGAAAAGATGGCAAAAACCATGGCGGGCTGGAACAAGTACAAGCCCCAACAAGCTAGCGATCTTTACATCGCCAGCGGTGACACCACCGACTGGGCCTATGGAGAACGCGGCATCTTTGCATTTACCTTCGAGCTCTCGCCAGCAAATCAAGGTGGACCGGGCGGGTTTTATCCAGGAGCTGGAATGATTGATAAGGCCTTCCAAGACAACCTAAAGCCCTGTCTCTACCTCTTGGACCTGACCGACGATCCGCACCGTGCGGTATCGGGCTCAAGCTTCGGATTCCTGAAAAACTACATCGCTCCAAGGCTCGAACCCGAGCATTTCTGGAATTAAAAAAGCGAAAGCTTTCCAAAAAAAGCCCGCAAACCGAAAGGTTCGGCGGGCTTTTTAACTTTGAAAAGCCCAGATGCTGCTCCACCATGGCAAAATGAAAAAATTCACTGCGCTTACAGCTTTAGTGGCTTATCTCGCCATTACACTGCCCGCCTTAGCTGCCCCAATCTCAGAAAAAACTTTCAGCATTCGACCCAAGCTCGTTGTGGTGATCGCGATCGATCAAATGAGAGCCGATTACCTCACCCGATTTCGATCTCGCTTTCTAGCGCCTGAACTCGGTGAGGGTAAGCCAGGAGGGTTTCGATTTTTAATGTCTCGAGGTGCGTACTTTCCATTTGGTGAATACGATGTCCTCCACAACATGACAGGCCCCGGTCATGCCATGATTTTAAGCGGATCCTATCCCTACCAAATGGGCATTGCCTTGAATGACTGGTACGAATCCGACAAAGGACAAGTGTATTGCGTTCGAGATGATTCAAGCCCTCTGGTTGTCGGCCAATCTTCTTGGCGCGGACTTTCACCCAAAAACTTTCTTGGCACGACAGTCGGAGACGAACTCAAGAATGCGGGATATTCCTCAAAAGTTGTTACTGTGGCCTTGAAGGATCGAGCTGCGATTCTTCTAGGGGGTCACCGAGCCGACCTTGCTCTTTGGTTTGACCCGAAGAATATGCAATGGACCACCAGCCGACACTACATTCCTGAAGGCGGAATGCCCTCCTGGGTGGAAGCCCTCTCTCAGTCGGAAAAATCAAAGAAGGGACAAAAATACGAATGGAATGTGAGCGGGCCTGGAACCGGGCTCTCTTCCTCAAAAACAAGTGGCCTAAAAATTTCCACCGAATACGGCTCTTATGAGTCTTTTGCTTATCCCATGGGAGTAGACATTGTTCTTAACGCAGCGAAGGCTGCCGTCACTCAACTCAAGCTTGGTCGCGGTCAGTCTCCAGATCTTCTAGCGATGAGTTTCTCATCTCACGATTATTTGGCTCATGCTCATGGCGCAAATGCGCGTGAAATGGAAGAAATGACGATCGCAGAAGACAAACAGCTCTCGGGTTTCCTTCAGTTTCTAAAAAAGGAATTGGGAAGCCTGGATGACGTGCTCCTTGCGCTTACCGCCGACCATGGAGGCCCCTACGATCCGGAGTGGCTAAAGACTCAAAAAATCCCCGCTGGCAACATTGATCAACAGCTTGCAGTCAAGCAGGGAAACGATCGACTCAATACAGTTTTCGGAAAGCCCGCATCTGGAAAACCCTACGTTGCTTTTGCGGCTGACTTTAACTTCTTCCTGGACCCAGAAGTTTTAGCAGAAAAAAAACTAGACCCAGCTGCTGTTGAAACAGCTCTAAAAAAAGAGCTCCTCGGAATTCACGGCATCCTTACGGGTTTTACAAAGACGGAATACCGACTGAGACAATTGCCTCCGGTACTCTTTGAGCGACAGACCCTTAAAGGATACATGCCCGGAAGAAGTGGTGACGTGGTTCTCATTCCTAAGCCCCACTTTCAGACCGCTGGATCCACTGTAAGCCACCAAACGGGTTACGCCTACGACCGCACGGTTCCCATCATCCTCATGGGAAAACGGATTAAGCCCGGTGTTTACTCCGAAAGAGCAGAAGTCATCGACATCGCTCCAACCTTATCTTTCTTGCTAGGCATTACACGTCCAGCCATGTCTGAAGGTAGAGTGCTCAGCGAGATTCTTACAGATCCAAAATAATGGGCATGACGGTGGGCTTTTTGCCCAGATTTGCAAGGAAGAACCTTCGAAGCTCAATGCGAATGTTTTCTTGAAGATCAGGCTCGACGCCGGTCGTGGCCATCTGAAGTTCATGTTCTTGAACCAAATGACGAACTCGATTTTTGGCTTCTTCCAAAAGCCAAGACTCCACCTGCTCGCTAGCAAGGCCACGGGCGATAATGTCTGGGCCCGCAATAATTCTTCGGCTATCTCGGTTCCTTACCAGCAATGAGAAAACAACGCCCTTCTCTCCTAGTTGCCGCCGATCTTTAAGAACCAGCTTGGAGACATCGTTTCCTTCTCGGCCTTCCACCAAAACGCGGGGCTCTTCGATTTTTTCAGCCACTCGAATTGAGTCTGGAGTGATTTCTAAAATGTCGCCATTGACTGCCACCACTCGCCGATCTTCCGCCAGGCCACATTCTCCGGCCAAGCGAGCATGATGAACCAGGTGTCGATACTCTCCATGAATAGGAACAAAATACCTCGGGTTGACTGCCTCGATCATTTGTTTGAGTTCGGGCTTAGTCGCATGCCCCGAGGCGTGAATATCGTGCACAGCCTCATAAAGAACTTCCGCTCCTTGCTTAAAGAGCTGATTGATCATCCGACCAATCGCCTTCTCGTTCCCAGGAATGTAACGGGAGCTCATTAAAACCAGATCGCCTTTTCCTAATTGAATCTGTTTGTGCTCGCCCTGGGCCATACGAAGTAGTGCTGCGCCCTGTTCGGCTTGAGAGCCACTGGAAATGACGATGACATCTTTTCGGTCGCGAAGATGTAGGTCGTCCAAGCTAATCAGAACAGACTGATACTCTTTCAGGTACCCGGCCTCAACGGCGAGTCGCGAATTGGCTTCCATGCTTCGACCGCTTAGAATCACTTTCTTACCAAGCTTTGAGGCAATCTCTAAGATCTGACCCATACGAGCGACATTCGAGGCAAACATGGCCACAACGGTAAGACCCTCAGCAGCAGCAAACAGAGCCTCGAACCGCTCGTAAATTCGGCTCTCACTCATGGAGTGTTCGCAGCGTTCGACGTTTGTGGAGTCAGATAGCAGCAGAAGCACACCTTCCTCGCCCGCTTTTTTAAAGCGCGAGAGATCCATCATGGATCCATAAAATGGTGTCGGATCGATTTTAAAATCGCCGGTGTGAATCACGCGCCCAAGTGGTGTATCGATCAGCAGTGCAACGGCATCTACGATGCTGTGATTTACAGACTCTGGGGTAAACGAGAATTTTCCTAGCTCAACTTTTTCTCGAGCACGGATGATATTCATGTCTACTGAGTCCATTAGACCGTACTCATCCAGACGCTTACGAATCATCAGTGAAGTAAAGTGAGTGGCGTACAACGGTGCCCGAATTCCTGATTTGAGCAAAAAAGGAAGCGCTCCGATGTGGTCCTCGTGACCATGAGTGAGGATAATCGCTCGAACTTTATCCTTACGCTCAACAAGCCAAGCAAAATCGGGAATCACAAACTCGACACCGAAATGGTCCAGGTCGGAAAAAAGAATTCCACAATCGATAACGATAATCTCGTCATCGATTTCCATGACCATGCAATTCATCCCAATTTCACCCAGCCCCCCTAAAGCAAGGATGCGAAGAGGGGAGGTCATTGGTTTTCACCTAGGGCGTGACGAACTCGGGCAGCGATCACTTCGGCAGCAATGTCGGTTTCCTCACCAACAGTAAGATCGGCATACTGACGAGTAGGCTCAAGGAACTCATGGTGCATGGGTCGGACTGTATCGTAGTACTGGCGAATAATACTATCCAGACCACGACCACGCTCCCTTACGTCGCGATGAAGGCGCCGAATGAACCGGATGTCTGCTTCCACATTCAAAAAGACTTTCAGATCAAAAAGATCACGAAGGGCTGCATCCCAAAGTGTAAAAATTCCCTCAAGGATAATCACCCGACAAGGGCCCACGGCTTCGACTTCAGTCGTGCGCTGGTTAGTTCGGTAATCATAGACAGGCACGGGCACTCGACCACCATTTTTTAGTTTCTCAAACTGACTGCGTAGCAACGGCCAGTCAAAGGCATCGGGATGATCGAAGTTAAACCCTCCCCCAGCATTCGAAAGAGTTTGCGGTGGAGTGGGCAAGTAATAAGAGTCTTGATGAAGCAGAGCAACCGAAGGGTCGGCCACTCGCTGAATGATCTTTTTCGCAAAAGTTGTTTTTCCGGATCCTGAGCCACCGGCAATTCCGAGTAAGAACATGCTCGGGGTTTGAGACTAGCACAGATTCAGCGACGGGTCACTGCCTGGTCGTCACCGTCCCTCGCCGGCCCTTCCTGTTGTTCAAGGACTGATGCATTTCCTCATAACCAGCCTGAAAAGCCCGCACCTGCTCTTCGGGTGGCTTATCGGCGGCCAAAGGAAGCCTCAAACGGTATTGGGCGGGCAATCGATACTGTCCCTCCCAAAAACGCGTCGGAAGCGCAGGATTCAGCTCGCGGATTGTGCTTACGCGAGCCTGGTCCCACTGAAAATACCATTTCAGATCTCGCGTTTTGATCGGATGAGGCAGTTCGACCTCAAAAAACTGAAGCGATGGATCGCGCGTAATGGGGCCGAAATAGCGCTCGGCCTCGCGCTCGATCTCAATCGCAGCGACCAGACAGGTGAAAAAGTTCTGGCTGGCAAAACCAAAAGTCCTGCTCCGATAGTTCGCGATCAGGTCCTCCAATCGGCTCGAATTGACCTGGCGGACTGCTCGCATCATTCCCATCCGCCCGTGGTTGTATGCCGTTACCGCCAAGGGCCAGTTTCCGAGAGCCTCAAAATTGGTTTTTAAAAGCTTTGCAGCTGCCTCAGTGGCGCGAATCGGATCATTACGCTCATCAAAATCCCCATTCATTTTAAGGTAGAGTCGACCCGTGGACCGCATGAACTGCCAAATGCCGCTTGCCCCCACTTTAGAGCGTGCCTTCAAGTTGAAGCTACTCTCGACAAAAGGCAGACGAGTCAGCTCGACCGGAAGTCCCTCAGACCTGAAAATCTCCTCCATTTTAGAAATATAGCGACCCGAGGCAATATAGCCCTCCTGGAAACGATCCTTCTGGCCCAACTGTACCCGGAGACGTCTTCGATGAGCTGCGTTTAAAAACTTATTGGGCTCACTCACATTAGCCATGAGCCTTAAAACATGCCTTTCGTCTTCAGTGAGATCGGGCTTATTCATCTCGGCACTCAGCTCACCCGAGGATAGAGATCGATTCTTCGCGTGCAACGAAAGCAAAACTTTTCTCCAGCGAGTCCTTTCAGCCCGAATTCGTCGTGAGGTAGCAGCCCGAGACTCCCCTGGAAGAGCGGTCACGACATCATAAATGACTTCAATATAACGTGCGTCGTGAATCAAAGACTGTTTAGTGTCATACTCACCATAAATGCGCTTCCAAAACTCAATTTGTTTTCGCAGTTCTGGAGTGACCAAAAACTCGGGATGCCTTGTAACGGGAGTAGGAACAGGCGTGGACTCTGCCCAGACCGAGCCGAAAGCTAAAGCGAGTGAAAGGATTGAAGCGTATAAGAGACTCAAACGCATGAAACGTAATCGTAGGCCTCCTCGGATCCTGGAACAAGCCGCTGTTTTTTTGACTGCATTTCTTTTAGCGACTCCCTCAGCGGAAGCGGCATCAGCGGCCGAAAAGCAAGGGCTGGCTGCTACTCAGATCCTACGGCTGATGCTGGATGCGCCGCCCCTGACCCTGAACCCGAGAATGACTCAAGATGTCCAGGGACAGAGAATTAATGCGCTTTTATTCCCTGCTCTGACAAAACAAGACCACCAACTCAGAATCGACGGTGATCTCGCTGAATCTATTGAGGCAGATGCCTCGTTTTCGAGATGGCAGTTCAAAATACGACCTAACGTTAAAGATCACGCTGGAAATTTAATTGGGCCCAAAGAATTTCTTCAGTGCATCAACAACTATCGACAGGCTCAGCCTCTAGCTCTATCCATTCAAAGCTTAGAGCCCTGGAAAAGCCTCGAGCTCAAGGGGCAAACCTTAACTTTCAAGTTCGACAAACCTGAACCCTATTTTTCTCGAAACATTAGTGTGATCCGGTACTTTCGACAGAGTGGACATCCGCCTTGTGCTGAGCCCGTGCCTCACCTACCGATCATCGGTGCTGGTGAATTTCGCGCACAGGTTTACTCAAAAGCACCCGATTCAGATCTGACTATTGAACGCCTTCACGACGACGGAGGTTTCTATCCCCATGCTCAACTGATCTTTATTCGAGATGAAAATACTCGCCTCATTAGAATGCTTCGCGGGCAAGCAGACATTGTCCAAAACGCCTTCTCTCCGACACGTTTTCGCTGGATAGCTGCGCATTACTCGAATCAATTTCGCCTGATCGAAGCTGCGGGAGTAAATGTTTCGTACCTCTCGTTTAATGTCAGGCACCCCATTCTCTCGAACAAAAAGGTTCGAAAGGCGCTCTCCTTAGCTGTTCCTGTCGGCGCCCTAATCCGCGGAAAGTTCGGAAAAATGGTAGAACCGGCATCTAGTTTTATTTCTCCCATCCTTCCCGACGGCACCACTATCGAACTCGAACGAGAAAACCCCGCGAAGGCCAAAAGTCTGCTGGATGAGGCTGGATATCCGATCAAGAGTGACGGAACCCGTTTCACTCTACGTTTTAAAACAACCCCAGTTCGTGAGGGATACGAACCTGCACGGGTACTCCAGGAGTCGTTTGAAAAAATTGGAATTAAGGTCATTTTAGAAGTCGTAGAGCCGGCGGTTTTTCTCGCTTCGGTACGTCGGGGCAATTATGAGCTCAGTCTAGGACGCTGGGTTGGAGTTGCAGACCCCTCTCTCTTAGAACGAACCCTGCGAAGTCAGGCGCCCTCTAACCGTGCTGGGTACTCCGACCCTGAAATGGATCAACTTCTGGACTCTCGCCAATGGTTGAAGGTTCAGAAAAAAATGGCTGAAGATCTTCCCTATTTTCCATTGTGGTTCTGGAAGAATGCCGTGTTAATTCGAAATGGCATCACTGGCATTGAGCCAGCGCAAATTTCCCTGACAGGTGCGCTGCGCCCATTGCTAGATGCCAAAAGAATAAGCCACTGAAGGGAGTGGACCATGCAGTCGAAGCGATCATTGAGAATTCCCCGAGTACTTTGCCAGGAACTCCCGACCATGGAAAAAGCAATACTTGTTGATCCTGAGGAGGCAGCCCATCTTCAGCAGGTTCTACGTCTTCGGGCGGACTCCCCGGTTATCGCACTAGACGGTCGCGGAAAGGCGATCTCAGGAAAGTATCTGATTCGGGATAAAAAACCATACATTGAAGCCACTGAAAAAAGCCCCATCGAGTCGCGCGCTGCCGAGCAAGAGCAAGGGTGCCTCGTCCTTGAAGTTGCCCTGATGAAGGGCGATGCCATGAGCTGGGTGATTGAAAAAGCAGTCGAACTGGGGGCTCGAAAGGTCGTCCCGATACTCACTGATCATGCCGTTGTTCAGGTGGACAAAAAAGGCGCGGATCACTTTATGGAGCGTTGGCAAAGAATCGCCGATCAAGCCCTGAAACAGTGTGAGAGGCTCAATCGACTCACGGTGACGGCTCCGGTTTCTCTCGAAGACCTTTTAAAAAAACAACTTTCATCCCCTACCCCCAGACTGGTTGCACTTGAACCGAAGTCTCGCGGCTCTTGGCCCGGAGCTATCGCCTCGATTTCTTCACAACTTTTTCAGGGCTCTGAGGAGAAATCTGCTCTGATTGGTCCGGAGGGGGGATGGAGCGCTCACGAAATCAACCTATTCCACGCCGAAGCAAGGGCCGGACGCCTGCAGGGGCTTGATCTTGGCCCCTTGGTTCTTCGCGCTGAAACCGCGGCGCTACTGACCCTCAGCTGCTCTTTGGAGGCTCGATTAAATTCCTGACTTGATCATTGACACGACAGGCCGCTCGAAGAGAAAAAGGAGTCTATGGATCCGACCCGAGAGCACCCATCTACTGAGTCCTCGTCGATTGATTTTCGCCCGCTTCATTCTGGGGTTGGATTCCACCCCTTCGCTGATGGACTTCCTTATGCGCCGGCCATGCCCGCGCGCAATCCTCAAACGAACCTTTCTAAAGGAGCAGGAGCTGTCGCTGCGGGAGCACCTCGCCCGGTGCTAACACCGCGACGGAGCGCTCCCATCCCACAGGCCGCACAGCAGCCTGTGCCTCTTGCTCCAGTGACCTTAGCGAGCCCAAAGATTGAGAAAAACTTTTCGATTGCTTATCCCGTGGTTCGAGCCGTTGCGTTCGCTTTTGACCTAGGCTTCAACTTCACGCTGATTGCGATTTCCATTACTTTAGGACTTGCTCTGGTTGATGTTGAACCCTGGTTTCTCTTAGAGCCTGGAATCTTCGGTTTCACGGCCCTCTTCCTTTTTGCACTCAGTTGGGCGCTGATCGCCTTTCAAGAAGTTTTATTGAAGACGACTGTGGGAAAAAGAATGGTGGGCCTGAAACTTCGTGGGTCGCCTGGAACCATTCTTCTGAGGTCATTCTTATTTTTACCCAGCTGCGGATTTTTTTGTGTCGGTCTTCTATGGTCTTTATTCGACCGTGACAAGCGCTGCTGGCATGACGTTGCTGCAGATCTTCAGCCGACTCGAGTCACTCAACTCTGAGCCATGACCACTTCTGCGTTTCGTACTTCAACGAAGGTTAAATCCACAAAAGCTCTCAAGCATGCCCTAGCTCGAAAGACTGGTGTGGTGTTTACCAATGGCTGCTTTGATATTCTTCATCCCGGTCACATTGAATACCTCGAGCAGGCTCGGCGACAGGGGCGCTGCCTGGT
The DNA here is from genome assembly GCA_018968995.1 of Bdellovibrionales bacterium. GTDB lineage: Bacteria > Bdellovibrionota > UBA1018 > UBA1018 > UBA1018 > CAIOHW01. The sequence goes on along the minus strand of JAGWZD010000014.1, from coordinate 2,237 downwards.
TGTTGCCCTAAACTCAGATGCCTCGGTGTCTCGCCTGAAGGGACCAGATCGGCCAGTGAATACACTTTCTGACCGAATGCGAGTTTTGGCTGCGCTCGAGTGTGTTGATTTCGTGACTTGGTTTGAAGACGACACCCCCCTCGAGACCATCAAAAGCTTAGGCTCAAAAATCCGAGTGCTCGTGAAAGGTGGGGACTGGAAGCCCGATCAAATTGTCGGTGGACGCGAAGTCTTATCCTGGGGTGGCAAAGTCAAAAGCTTGAAATTCATTGCCGGCAAAAGCACGACCCATCTTTTAAAGAAAATACAGTCTCTCTAACGGGAAGAGGCTGTTTCCGGCATATTCATAAAAATGCGCGGCACATTTTGATAAAACGTTCGCGGCTTTTCAAACTGCATAAAGCTTCTAATGAGAAGCCACTGGCTTTTGTGGGCTTTCGCTGCGCAGGCAGCCTGATCTTTCTCAGCACTATCCAGATCTAAGACATGCGTGATCTCTGGACGCTTACGGTTCTCTGAGGCGGCAGGATCTCGAAGCGGCACTTTTTCCATCATCAGTTTTGTTAAAGCCCCAGTGACAATAGGAATTCCCCGCCTCTGGGCTTCGGGAACGACCACATCATGAACGGCCAAATGGTCGGCATGTCCATAAAGCCCCGCCTCATCGTGAGTAAAAATAACGGCAATCGGTCCGGGAGAAACCAGATCAATCTGCTGCCACACCTTTTGCGCTAAATCTTTTACAGACCGTAAGCCACCATCAGGAAGGCTCATCGGATGAGGGGGATTGAGATGAAAGCACGCGCCGGCCTTGGCTGCCTCGGCTTCGCGACACTCCTGCTTGGATTTAAAGTGGCAAGTTCCTGGAAAGGTCATGCCCTTCGCTGCATCTGAAACCAATATCCAATGCACTTTTCTTTCTGGCCAGATTCGCTGAAGTCTTCCAACTTGGGGTAGTGTTGCGAGCTCATCATCAGGATGCGCAAAGACCATCACGATATCGCCAGGTCGATCCACAAGCTCAGACTCGACTGAGCGATACTGTTGTCGGAGTTCAGACATTGCTCGAAGCTGAGAGGGCGTCGCAGGCGCAGCACCCATCGCGTGGGCCTGTGGGCTCACTAAAAAAAACTGAATCCCACTCATCGCTAAAAGAATCGAGGATTTAAGAAAACGCACACCCATTCTTTTAGAATCAAGAACGGAACGTTTTCTGTCCACAAAATCATAGTGACGCGACGCTACCGGTTAGGCGCAGAGTCTCAATTTTTTGACGATATTTTCGGGTGAAAATGGCTTTAAAAAGAAAAACTGCGCTCCGTAAGACTCCACTGCTAAACGTCCGCGCTCATCTCCCGACAAAACACCGACGCTCGGTCGAAATAACGGAAGGCAAGTCTGATCGAGTTGATCTAGAAACTCTTGACCACAGACTCCTGGGGTATTCCAGTCCATCAGGATAAAATCAACTTCGGTACGACTCAAAAAACGAAGAGCAGAGTCTCCTCGCTCGAAAGAAATCACCTGGTGACCCTCCCACTCCAGCACAAGCTCTAGCCCTAAACGAATCCCAACACAGTCTTCCAGCACTAAGATCTTCACAACGGGGCGCTGTCTAGCTTTTGTGTCGGCTTCGGACAAGAACAGAAAGTTAAAGGCATTGTCAAAAGAGCCCTAAAGCTCACAAGGCCCTGGAGTTACGAAGAAAAAAAAAGGATTTACTTTTTCCCGCGAACAGCGCGGTCGAAAAATGCGACCGAAGTGAGCGAAATTCCGTAAACCATCCACACAAAAAACGCAGCGCCATTCGAAATATTCAAAGCGCGAATATCGAGAAATGACGGGGAAAATAGATTATTGATAAAAATCCAGCTGAACGCTCCCCAGGTCAGGCCCATTCCCAGGAGTGGAGCGAAAGAATTTGTGCCAGTGAAGTGCGCATAGAGAACTCCCCAGAAAATAGTGAGAAGCTCAAAAGCGATAAGCCCCACTAATAGAGCGAGCATCCCTCCGCCTGAGAGCCCAACTTCGGTAGCGGATCCCCCCAGAAAAGGAAGCGCCATGATCTTTGCGGCAAACCAGAATTCATGTCCGCTTGAAACCGAGAGAATCGAAGCAAAAGCTAGCGCCAGCAATCCAGCAAAAGCTCCTGCGAGAGCGCCAGCAACCCAGCGTCGTGGATCTACCCTCAGCCAAATAGCAACAATATCAGCGTCTTTTTCCATAAGAGGGGTTGT